>JBKKAI010000670.1:0-3129 GCA_046714815.1 Terriglobia bacterium
CTCCCAGGGAATGCCTGTGCGGTCCTTCCGGGCGGCACGGGCAACCATGCCGTGCCGCTACTGGCGCGGCTCGGCGAGCCCGACTGCGCCCAGGCCCAGCGTCTCGGGCGGCGGCAGCGTTTTCTCCTCGCGGTAGCGCGCCCGCGCCAACGAGAACTCGGTGATCTTGTCCAGCCACAGGCGCGTTTCGCGGTCGTAGAGCGCGAGCACGTTCTCCAGCCAGTAGGGCCGGTTCTCAGCCAGCCATGCGGCGCGGTACTGCTCCTTGATCGCGGTCGAGAAATCGCGGCCGTCCTGCAGCAGCCCGTTCATCTGGTTAATGCGCACCAGGGCCTCGCCGACGCGGCTGGAATCCCGCTGGTTTTCGTAAGCCTCGCGGTAGAGATCGGCGATCCGGCGGGCGTAGAGCGCCTTGAGGCCGACGTAGTCGAAGCGCCAGGCGGCCAGCCGGAGATAATCGAGCAGGTCGGCGTTGCGGCGGGCGCGCCCGGCGTTCAATTCGATGGCTTCCAGCGCCGCTTCGGCGGCCAGCCGCATTTCGCGCGCCACCGGGTGGATCCGGTCGAGCGTCTTGCGGTGCTCGGGCCGGAAAGGGTTCAGCCAGAACAGCGCGTTGTTGCCGTCGCCAACGCCGGCCTTGCGCAGGATGGCGTGGATGCCGCTCAGCCGCGCAATGGCGTCGGCGAACTGCGTGCCTCCCGCATTGCGGAAAAAGGCCCAGTCGAAGCGGGCGCGAAAGGCCTCGAGGTCGCTCGTCCCCTGCTGCCAGGACGCCGCCGCGCCGAACAGCACCGCGTACCAGGTCATGCCGAACAGCGCCTCGCCGTCGTCGTCCCAGGTGGTATTCATTACCCCCATCGCGCCGTATTTCTGGCCGTCGCGGACGAAGTCGCGGATGTTGGGCAGCGCCAGGTTGTGGTTGGGGAAGATGCGGCTCCAGTTGTTCACGCCCGGGCAGACGAACACGTCCAGACCCGCGTCGCGGAATGGTTTCAGGTATTCGTCAAATCCCTCGCGCGGGTTGTAATGCCAGCTCATCACGATGAGGTCTTTGGGGATTTCCGGCAGCAGCTTGGGATAATGCAGGGCGATGTCGCCCCAGAGCATCAGGCGCTTCTTGTATGGCGCCAGCATCTGCGACACCCGCTCGATGTGGTTGAAATAGAGGCGGCCGGGGCCCACCTGGTTCAGCAGCGCGCGCGACTGGCCCTCGCCCAGCTCCACCGTTTCGTCGGCGCCGATGTGCAGGAAGCGCCCCGGAAACAGCGGCACCAGCTCGTCGTAGAGCGATTTCACCAGCTTGTAGGTTTCCGGGTTGGCGGGCGAAAGGACGTGGCCGTGCGGCACCTCGCCGAGGCCCGAATATTTCTCCCATTTCAGCGCGTGGTGCAGGTGGCCGAAGGTCTGCTGCTCGGGCACGATTTCGATATGGTGCTTGCGCGCGTAGGCGACCAGGTCGCGGACCTCGGCGGCGGTCAGCGAGCCGCCGCGCGGCCCGATCAGCGGGTGGCGGCGGTAGGCGAACGTATGCTCGATGTAGAGCGAATACAGGTTGATCTTGTATTCGGCGCAGGTGCGCAGTTGCCGCTTGATGTACTCGGTGGTGGGGACGGGGCCGCGGCTGAGGTCGTCGTGCAGGCCGCGCCAGCGCATCGCGGGCCAGTCGGTGATTTTCGCCGCGGGGATGCCCTCCCGCTCGACCATTTGCCGCAATGTCTGGACGCCGTAGAACAGCCCGGCCGAAGTGCGCGCCGAGAGCGCGACGCGCTGCGGCGTTATATCGAGTACGTAGCCCTCTTCGCCCACCTCGCCCGCCCCGGCCAGAAAGAACTGGATCAGCCCGCGCTCCTGCCCTTCGGGCCCCGGGCCGGAAACGACGGCGGCCTTGACGCGGCTTGCCGTCGCGATCTCTTCCTGCAGGAGTTGCGCGGCGAAGCGGTCGTCATCATTGGCCGGCGTGGGCAGCACAATCGTCAGCGGCGCGCCCAGCGCGAAGCGGCCCTGCCGTTCCTCCACTTGCCTGGGGATGGGGACTACCTTGATTTCGGCCGAGGCCGTAGCCGCCACCAGCGCGGCCAGCGTCAACTCGATCAGTCGCATAGACAAACAGTCTACCCCACTGCGGCGGCCACCGCGGCAGCCCGGAGCGTTCGCTCCGGAGTCCGCATTTGCGCTATCCTGACGCGATGAGCCAGAGCCAGGTGGTGAAAGTGCTGGTTTGGTCGGAGGGAACAGCGCCGGCCGGGATTTATCCCGACGACATCTGCGGTGCGGTGGCGGCGTCGCTGAATCTCTTCAAGGAGATCGAAGCGGTGGCCGCCTCCATCGCCGATCCCGAACAGGGATTGGACCAGGAGGCGCTCGACGCCGCCGGCGTGCTGGTTTGGTGGGGCCACCGGCGGCACGCCGATGTCGCCGATGAGCGCGTGGACCGCGTCTGCCGGCGCGTGCATGGCGGCATGGGGTTCATCCCCATGCACTCGGGCCACTTCTCGAAGGCCTTCAAGCGGCTGATCGGGCCGGGCAACCTGGGCGCCTGGCGCGAAGACGGCCAGCCCGAGCGCGTGCGCATCGCCGCGCCGGATCATCCCATCGCCCGCGGGCTCACCGACTTCATCCTTCCCCGCACCGAAATGTACAGCGAGCCGTTCAACGTCCCCGAGCCGGAAACCGTGGTGCTGGAATCCACCTGGGAAGCGGGCGAGCGCTTCCGCTCCGGGTGCGCCTGGACCGCCGGGAGCGGGCGTGTTTTCTATTTCAGCCCCGGCCACGAAACTTATCCGATTTACTATGACGGCAACGTGCAGCGCGTCCTGCGCAACGCCGTCCTCTGGGCCGCCCGCCGCGCGTAGGCGCTGCGACAAAACGAGAGCGCCAGGCAGGCGCTCTGGTTCGGGCCCGCGTTGCGTCGCCGTGAGCCGAGGGGTAACGATCCGCACTGCCTCATACGTGGAACCCTGGCCGCGCCCCCCCGCAGTGAGCTGAACAAGTAACCCCTCAAACATGTTTTCTTGTATGTCTTTCAACAGAATCGCGTAAAACTGTTCCCGTGATGTGGAGGAGAGCAGCGCCGTGCCACCCCGATCTCAGCCAGCAGCGGCCTCAGCCCCACAGAGTGAGCCATTCGAT
>JBKKAI010000671.1:0-4169 GCA_046714815.1 Terriglobia bacterium
GGTATGAACCCTGTCGTTGGCCTCCTCGATAAAGAAGCCAAGTTCGTCGGTGCGGCCGATCACCTGGCCGCCCTTGATGCCGCCGCCGGCGAGCCACATCGAGTACGCGTCGGGATGATGATCGCGGCCGGCGTTGCCTTCCTCCATCGAGTTGCGGATTTCGCACACCGGCGTGCGGCCGAATTCGCCGCCCCAGACAACCAGCGTGGAATCGAGCAGGCCGCGCCGCTTCAGGTCCTTGAGGAGCGCGGCGGTGGGCTTGTCGGTCTTATCGCAGTTGGCCTTCAGTTTCCGGTTGAGCTGGACGTGGCTGTCCCAGCTTGCATCCATCAGCAGCACAAAGCGGACGCCACGCTCCACCAGGCGGCGCGCCAAAAGGCAGTTGGTTCCGAACTGGCGCGTCATCTCGTCGTTGATGCCGTACAAGTCGAGCGTTTCTTTCGACTCCTTCGAGAAGTCCACCAGCTCGGGGCCGGCGGTCTGCATGCGGTAGGCCAGCTCATAGGAGGCGATGCGCGCAGCGATTTCGAGGTCGCCGGTCAAGGCCAGGCGTTCCTGGTTCAGATCGCGCACCGCATCGAGCGTGGCGCGCTGGGCGTCGCCCGAGACCGCGGCGGGATTCGAAAGGTAAAGGATCGGGTCGCCCAGGCTGCGCAGCAGCGTGCCCTGGTAAGTGGAAGGCAGGAAACCGCAGGAAAAGTTAGTGGCGCCACCGCTGGTGCCGACGCCGGACGCGAGCACGACGAAGCCGGGCAGGCTGTCGGCTTCGCTGCCGAGCCCGTAGACGGTCCATGAGCCAAGCGTCGGGCGGCCGAACTGCTGCGAGCCGGTGAACATCAGAAGCTGCGCCGGATGATGGTTGAACGCATCGGTGGTCATGGAGCGGACCACGCACAGGTCGTCGGCGCAGGTAGCGGTGTGCGGCAGCCAATCGGAGAACTCGATGCCGGCCTGGCCGTATTTCCTGAACTCGCGCGGACTGGCCAGCACCGCTGCGTTCGGCTTGGTGAACGCCAGGCGAAGCTGCTTGATGATGGAATCGGGCGCCGGCTTCCCGTGCCATTTCTGCAGAGCGGGCTTGGGGTCGAGCAGGTCCATCTGGCTGGGCCCGCCTTCCATGAACAGGAAGATGACGCTTTTGGCCCGAGGCTCGAAGTGCGGCTTCCTCGGCGCCAGCGGATCAGTACGAACGGGCGCGGCGGCGCGGCCTTCCCTGGTGAACAGGTTGCCGAGGGCGATCGAGCCGATGCCGCCGGCGAGGTCGCGCAAAAGTTGCCGGCGCGATTGAATCAGACGAAAGTCGCCGAGGTCCATTGGTTAACTCCTGAGGCTCTACTCCCTGGTGATGAATTCGTCGGTGTTCAGAATGGCGCGGCACACAGCCACCAATCCGGTGGGCGCCACGGCGTAGCCGCCAGAAAAAGAGCCTGGCGTCCGGTTGTCCGCCACTTGATCATACAACCTCAACAGGCGGGAGTGCTCCCGCTCGGCGGGTTCGCGGCCAAGCGCCAGCCGGAAGGCATGGCTCACGCGGTCGCCCACGCCGGCGGCCGTGCCTGGGCCTGTGCCCGACACTGCTTCGCGCTCGACGCGCCAGGCCATCGCCTGGGCGGCCTCGAAGAAGACCTCGTCATTGAGCAGGTTCAGCGCTTGCAGCGGCGTGTTGGAGCGGGTGCGGCGCGTGCAGGCGACGTTGGAGTCCGGCTCGTCGAAGTTCATCAGCATCGGATAGGGCGCCGTGCGCTGGAAGTGGATATACAGCCCGCGGCGGTAGCGCTCCGGCCCTTCGCTCGGGGTCCATTTGAAGCTGTTGGCGTAGGTGAGTTGGTCCACGCCGGCCGGCTGCGGCGGGCGCACGCTTCTGCCGCCGATCCGGGTGTCGAGCAGGCCCGCGGCGGCGAGCGCGCTGTCGCGGATCAGCTCGGCGGGCAGCCGGATGCGGGATTGGCGGGCCAGCAGCGCGTTTTCCGGGTCGCGCTCCTTCAGCTCCGGCCGAAACCGCGACGATTGGCGGTAGGTGGCCGAGGTCACGATCAGCCGGTGGAGCTTCTTCATGCTCCAGCCCATGCTCCGGCCGTTGTCGCGAAGTTCGGAGGCCAGCCAGTCGAGCAGCTCCGGATGTGTGGGCTTGTCGCCGGTGATGCCGAAGTCCTCCGAGGTGCGAACAATGCCCCGCCCGAAGAACTCCTGCCAGGCGCGATTGACCACCACGCGGGCGGTGAGCGGGTTCTCGCTGGAAGCAAGCCAGCGCGCGAGATCCAGGCGCGAGGCCCTCCCGGTGGCGGCCAGCGGCGGCAGCACCGCGGGCACGCCCTCGGTGACCGGCACGCCTTTGCGGCGCCAGTCGCCTTTCATCGCGATGCAGGTCTGCGGCGCAGCGGGATCGTCCAGGATCACATGCGCCTGCGTGGGCCGCGGCAGGGTATCGTCGAGCCCGTCGAGCTTCTTGCGCAGCTCCTTCAGCCGCTCCATCTTTTCCTTCGGCATGTCGGGCGCCACGCCGGTGCGATGGACGAAATAGTCGGTGAGGCGCAGGCGCTCGGCCTCGGCCCGCTCGGCGGGAGTCTTCAGAAGCACCTTCACCGCGTTGTCGAACATCGCTCTCATCGAGGTGAGCGAGAAATCCCACTCGGGGCTCCAGCCGGCCTCTTTGATGGAACGGATGAGGCGCTCCTCCCACATCGCCTGCAGCGCCGGGACGTCGTACTCGCCGAGCAGCGCCTCCCGCTTCTTCCGGTATTCGGGCAGAGAGCGGAGATAGGGGCCAAGCTCTCCCGGCGCCGGCGCCTCGATGGTGTCCTCCTGTGCCCGGTCGAAGAAGGAGAAAAACTGGTAGTAGTCCTTCTGAGAGAGCGGATCGTACTTGTGATCGTGGCACTGCGCGCAACCCATCGTGAGCCCGAGCCAGGTGGTGGCCACCGTATTCGCGCGGTTGACGATTTGCTCGAAGCGCGCTTCGGCGCGATCCACGCCCGCCTCGCGGTTCGTCAGCGTGTTGCGAAGGAAGCCGGTGGCGACCAGGGTTTCCACGCCGCGGTCCGGCAGCAGGTCGCCGGCCAACTGCTCCATGGTGAAGCGGTCGAACGGCAGGTCGCGGTTCAACGCGTCAATCACCCATTGGCGGTAGCGCCAGGCGTGCGGGCGGGCCAAGTCCTTCTCGTAGCCGTCGCTGTCGGCATAGTGGGCCAGGTCGAGCCAGGGCCGCGCCCAGCGCTCGCCGTAGTGCGGTGAAGCCAGCAGGCGGTCCACGGCGCGCTCGTAAGCGTCCGGACGCCGGTCGGCGAGGAACTCCTCGACTTCTTTCGGTGTGGGAGGGAGGCCGGCCAGGTCCAGGCTGGCGCGGCGCAGAAGCGTGGCGCGGCCGGCTTCGGGCGACGGCGACAGGCGTTCGGTTTCAAGGCGCGCGAAGACGAAGCGGTCAATCGGATTTCGCACCCGCGCCGGCCGCTTGACCGCCGGCGGTTGCGGCCGCCGGATGGGCTGGAACGACCAGTGATTCGATGTGCGCCGCGTCACCGCCGGCTTCATCAGCGACTCGGGCCAGCGGGCGCCGGCATCTATCCAGCCTCTCAGGGCGGCGACTTCCGCTTCGCTCAGCCGCGGGCCCGCCGGCGGCATCCGCACGGTTTCCTCGTCGCTCGTCACGCGCCGGATCAAGGCGCTTTCCGCGCTTTTGCCCGGCACGATCGCCGGCCCGGCGTAGCCGCCCTTCAGCGCCGGCTCGCCGGCGTCCAGGCGCAGTCCGTTCATTTGAAGCGCCGCGCCATGGCAGCCGGTGCAGTGTTTTTTGAGAACGGGCTGGATGTCCTTCAGGAAGTCGCGCTGGGCCGGTAGCACAGAGGGCAGGCACAGCCCCACGGCAACAGCCACGGAGACAGCAACGAGGCGCATTGTTAAGCGTATTCTATGCGAAAACACCCGGCCAAGTCTTGCCGAGAGTTGCTCAGGGTTGTTCATGAGGAAGCCCGGCGGCAGGCTGAAAGCTCTGGAATGTTCGCTCTCGTGTCATTCCGAGCGAAGCGAGGAACCTGCTTTTCAGTGCCAAGCACCTCTTGCAAAGCAGGCGGACAGGAGCCTTTACACCCTTTGCTCCATCCGGGCTTCAGATGGTGATGCGGGCTGGAGTCGGAGGCAGGTATAACCTGGAGGCGGTGCGAGCCGGGCAGAGG
>JBKKAI010000672.1:0-3576 GCA_046714815.1 Terriglobia bacterium
CCAAAATTCTCGTTTTGGATCATCCCCGGCTGGATTCCCTGCGCCCGCTGGGCGGGCGTAAGGTTGGTGAACGTGCCGCCCGTGCTGGCTACATTGACGAGCGGCCGGAACTGGGTGCTGTTCAGGACGTTCGAAGCTTCGGCCGAGAACTGCAGGCGCAGCTTTTCCCGCAGGGCGAACTCCTTCTGCACACTCATGTTGACATTGAAACGGCCGTAGCCGCGCACGTCGTTGTAGCGCGCAGCCGCGGTGCCGAACCAGTAGGGGTCCTGGCCGATGGTGCCGTTGGGGAACTGGACGACGCGGCCGCGGATGGCGTCGCTCGAGTATTTCAGGAAGCAGTTGCGGCAAACCACAACCTGGCGGCCGCTGGGGAGAGTGACGGTGCGGTCCGCCGGATTCGGCGACGTGTACCAGCGCTGCAACTCTTTGGGCACTTCAATCGGCACGTCGGGAAGCCGGTCGCGAAGTCCGGTGAGCGAACCGGCCTGGGGGCCGAGGAAGCCCTGCTGCGGCTGGCCGGATTGCGCCACGATCACGCCTCCCACATTCCACCCGCCCAGGATTCGGTTGGGGATGCCCCTTCCGCTCGACCAGCGGCGTCCCGCGCCAAAGGGCATCGCCCAGACCCAGGTCCCCACAAACCGGTGCGGGATGTCGTTGGGAGAAAGGGCGAAGCTGTTGCGGTGATTGCGCCGGTCCAGACCCCCGCTGGGGAACCCTGCATTCTCCGCGAACTGGTTGTTCTGCGCTTCGGCGTGGTACACCTCCATGGCCTTCGACCACGTGTAGTGGGCGTTGAACAGCAGCCCGCCCGAAAAGGACCGCTGCAGTTGCAGGATCATGGCGTTGTAGCGGTTGAACCCCACCGTTGCTCCATACGAGTTGCCGGGAAAGAAGGGATACGGGATCAAGGTATCCCGCAACGACATGGTGCTGGTGCCGAGACGCCCGTTGTAGGGGATGAGCTGGTTGGGATTTGGCTGGAACGGGTTCGGAACGCTCAATGTGGCCGGATTGCTTCCGTTGGAAGCGATGTAGGCCGCGCGCCATTCCGCCAGCAGCGCGTCTGGAAGGAACTGGTCGCTGTTGACGTTCACTCGGGCGATCGGCAGGCGATAGCCGCGCGTTCCGGCGTAGCCGGCCTGCACCAGGAAATTCCGGCCCAGCTTCCGTTCCAAAAAGAAGTTCCATTGCAGAATTTTGCCGTTATGGAAATCGTCGTAATCGAACCGCGGCTCATTCCCGCCGGCGCCGTAATATTGCGGCGCATTGCGGTTGGCTCCTATCGCCGGAATCAACTGGTTCACCTGGTTGAACGGCGCGAGCAGCCGGCCTTGCGGGTTATCTCCATACTGGCCGGCCACGGGACTGTTCAGCAGCGGAGCGAAGTTCTGGCTTCCGTAATAGAACGGGCCGCCAAAGTAGCCGGTGTTCGAGGGAAGGTAATTCACGCCGAAACCGGTGCGCACCACCCAGGTGTCGGTCACGCGGTAGGCCACGCCGAGGCGAGGTCCGAAGTCTGCCCAGCGTGTGCGGTAGAGATGGCGCCCGGCGCCCTCCACGTTCGGAAACACGAGCCGGCCCGGTGTGCCGGCGGTCTGGCCACGGAAGCTGAATGCGCTCATGCGGTCGTAGCGCTCGGTGGGTCCGGGCTGCACATCGTAGCGAAGCCCCAGGTTCACGGTCACGCGGCTGTTCACGCGCCAATCGCTCTGCTGGTAAAGCGCGTAGTATTTGGCGGACAGCGCCAACAGAACCCCATTCTCTCCCGCGGCAATGTCGCCGGCGCCCAGCAGGTAGGAAGCCAGGCCGCTGCCGGAGCGTTCGGCCGTGACCGCGTTGATGTTGTTGCCGGTCGGCCCGATGATGTTCCCGCTGGTGAAACCACCGTTCGTATTGAGGGCGAAGGCGCCCCGCGCATCGGAATAGTTCGAGAGATAGTTGCGAAATTCGCCGCCCCACTTGTGCGTCCAGCGGCCCGCCGTTTTTGTGACGGAACCCACGATATTCCAGTTTGTCTGGCGCTCGATTTTCGCCAGGAACGCCGTCTGGTTGAGGGCGCTGATCTGGCTGAATCCGCCGCCCAAGCCGGTGATCTCCGGGTAAGCACCGACGAGACTCACGGCCGCCAACCATTCGTTCGGGAAGCCGAAGCTCGAGTAATTCATGTCGTCGAAGGTGGCGGCGCGGTTCTGCGCGGCAACCCGAGTCAGCCCGACTCGCAGGTCCGCAACTGTCCTGGGCCCAATCAGCCAGGTGTCGCCAATCGCGCCGTAGTAGTTGCGATCGCCGTTGAGCTGGCCGAAGAAGCCGCCCTGCTGAACGTACGCCCGTGTGCCCTCTCCCCAGCCGTTCGGCGAGTTGATGGAGCCGATGTTGCTGCCGAAGGTGCCGTAAAAGGAGTGCGAACCGAACCGGTGGTCGGCGCGCGCGTTGACGGCATCGCGGGTGAATTCCCGGATCATGCGGTTGTAAAAGTTGTTGATATTCCGGGGATCGTCCGGCGGCCGGTTGGGCATCGGAAACTCCCTGACGACTGGCGAGAAGAAGGGACTCAGGCGGTTCGCCGGGATCACGCCGTTGGGGAACATCTCACGGCGCCACTGCCCCGGCGCTACCTGGACGACATTGAAAGGATCGAATATCTGGACAGGCAGAAAAGACGTGCCGACCAGGGCCACCGTGCGGCTGAAATCGCCGCGCCGCTCCAGTTCCGTCGGTACCGTGCGGAAGTAGTCGAGGGCCTGTTTGAATCGCATCCCTTCGTAGCTGGCAAAGAAAAATGTGCGATCGCGGCCGTCGTAAAGTTTCGGCAGCTTGACCGGGCCGCCGAATGTGGCGGAGTACCCCTGCTGTTTGAATGGCGGCCGCCGGACGAACGGGATGGACGCGTTATTCTCAAACCGGTTGGCATTCAACGCTTCGTTCCGCAAGCGGAACTGCGCCGATCCGCGATATTCGTTGGCGCCGCTCTTGGTGCTGATGATAACGGTGCCCTGCGAACGGCCATATTCCGCCGACAGGTTGTTGATGGTGGTTTTGACTTCCTGGATGCCTTCCGTATTCGGCAGGACCGCGACTTCGTTCCAGGCCGAAGCCTGAATCGAGACGCCGTCCAACTGAATGTCATTGGAGAAAGCCGCGCCGCCGTTGATCTGGAAATTGGCGAAGGCCCGGCGGCCCTCGGTGCCGATGCCGAAGCTCTGCGCGCTCTGCGTATCGTTCATGGCGGCGCGAGCCACCACGCCGGCCTGGAGCACGGCGTAGTTCAGCGGGTTGTTGTTGATGTTTGGAATCGCCCGGATGAGCTGTTCGCTGACCGTATTCTGAACGCGGCTGGATTCCGTCTGCAATTCCGCCGCTTCGGCGGTCACGGTTACCTGCGTCTCCACAGCACCCACGTCCAGTTGCACGTCGGCGCGGATCGCTTGGGCTGTCGCAAGTTTCAAGCCTCGCTGGGTAACGGTTTTGAAGCCGGTTTTCTTGACGGTGACCTCGTAATCACCGACGGCAAGGTAGGGCTGGGTGTATTCGCCAGCGCTGTTGGTTTCGAGGCTATATACGGCATTGGTG
>JBKKAI010000673.1:0-3353 GCA_046714815.1 Terriglobia bacterium
GGCCACGCCCAGAATTCGCCGGTGGGCAGCGGCAGGCCGGTGTTCACGAACCAGACGTAGTTGTTGGGAGCGTCGTTATAGGTGTAGAACTGATCCATCTTGCTGCCGTACGTGCCGATGTAGCCGGCCCGCACGACGGTGTTTTCCAGGACTTCGCGCTCCAGCATCAGGTTCCACTCGTGCGCGCGCGACGTGGGCTGATGGGGATCAAAATAACTGGTGAGAAATGACCCGCGGGTGACTCCGCCGGGCGTGTTGGGGTCGAGCACATCACGGCTGTTCACTCCCGCGATGATCTGCGGCCGGGAGCGCAGGCCGTAGTTGGGCAGGCCGTCCGGGCTCTGCGCCGCGCTGGTGAGCGACTGCGTGAAGCGCGCGTTCATGGGCGCGTTCTGCCGCATGCGGGCGTTGAAGGTGCGCAGCGGGATCGGAAAGCCGTAGAGCGCATAGCCGCCGCGCAGCACCGTCGAGCGCCGGCCCGAGCCCAGCCGCCAGGCGAAGCCGGCGCGCGGCCCGAAATCCCAGGGGTTGGAATGCATCAGCTTGTCCGGCAGGCCCGCCTCGCGCGGCGTGATGAACTTTACTCCGATATCGGTGAAGTTCCGGGCAATGGCCGGCGTCGTCACGCCCAGATCATAAAGCTGCTCCAGGCCCACTCCGTTGATGATGGAGCGCGTGCGCGGGTCGAAGCCGGTCAACACGTTGTCGCGCTCGCGGATGGCCGGATAAAACTCCCAGCGCACGCCCAGGTTCAACGTCAGCCTGCTGGTGACCTTGAAATTGTCCTGAAAATAGCCGGCGACCTCGCGGGCGGTGAGGTAGTACCACTTACGCACGAATTGCGCCGAATAGGAGCCGACGACGCCGAGGAACAGGTTCGCGCTGTCGTGGCCGGTGCGCGGAACGGCGCTGTAGCTCGAACCTGAGCCGGGATCGTACAGGGCGGTGGCGCCGCTCGAGAAGCTATGGTTGCCCTGCACCTGTTGCTGGTCGGGCAGCACGTCCAGGCGCTCGTGGCGGTAGCGCGCGCCGAATTGCAGCTCGTGCCGGCCGCGCACCTTGGTGAAGTTCTGGTCCACGCTGAAGACCCGCGTGATGTTGGTGCGCTTGTTGTCGGCGTAGGAGTAAACCATGTCGAAGCCGGTGGAGCTGAAGTTGGGCAGGCCGGTTTCACCGAAGGGGTTGGGCATGCCCAGCCGGTCGGCGTGGTTGATGTGGTCGGTGCCCACGAAGATGGTCAGGTTCTCGTGCGAGGCGGTGGCCAGCGTCTCGCTGAAGAAGGTGGGCGAGAAGGTGTGCGTCCAGGAGACGACGGCGCTGTCATCGCGCACCGGCCGGAATGTCACGTTGCCGGCCTCATCGAGCATCGTCGGCGATCCGTCGGCGCCCGAGCGGCTCTTGGCCCAGCGGTTCCCGTGTGAGAAGCGCCCGAACAACTGGTCGCGGTCTCCCAGCCGATGGTCCACGCGCGCCGTTTCGGTGTGATCGCGCCGGTTGGACACGCCGGGGCCGAAATAGTTATCTCCGACCAGCGGGTTGACATCCGGATGCGTTGGCTCCGGCGTCACGCTGTAGAAGTAGCGCGCCAGTGGGCTGAGCCGGCTGATCGGTATCTGGTTATTGGGGAAGGGCAGCCGCTGCCAGGTGCGCGCGTCGGTGGTCAGCGGGTCGTACAGGGCGATGCGCCGCCCCGTTCCGTCAATCAGGCCGCTGAAGTCGCCCTGCCGCATGGCCATCGTCGGCATGCTGGCGCTGGTGGTGGAAGCCGACATGTTGCGGTAGGCCTCGTAGCCGAAGAAGAAGAAGGTGCGGTTGCGCCCGTTGTATATCTTCGGCAGGTAGACCGGCGCGCCCAGCGACACGCCGAATTCGTTGCGCACCAGGTGCGGCGGCTTGGTGTAAAAGTCCTGGCGGCGGCGCGCAACACCGATGGCGTTATTGCGGATGGTCTCGAACGCCGCGCCGTGGATGTCGTTCGATCCGCTCTTGGTGGAGATAATGGTGGCGGCCGGCCGGTTCATCTTCGCCGAGGAATTGCTGGTCTCGACGCGGAACTCGTCAATGGTGTCAATTCCCGGCGGCCGGCCCGAGAGCTCGCCGGTATCGCGGTTGGTGAGCACCGCGCCGTCCTGGAGGAACTCCATTGCGGTGGGCCGCAGCCCGTAGACGCGCGGGCTGCCCGACGATGGGCCGTCGAGTCCCGGTGTGGTGTTCATCACCAGCGTCTGGAAGAAGCGGCCGTTCAGCGGCAACTGGTCAATGCGCGCACGCTCGACCACGTTACCCAGCGTCGCGGCCGTCGTGGTCAGCAGCGGCGTGACATCGCCGACCACGGTCACTTCAGTCACCGTGGCGGCCACATTCAGGATCGGGTCCACCACCACGCGCTGGCCCACCTGCAGCAGCAGCCCGCCCTGCCAGGTCTGCATGCCGGCGGCCTGCGCGGTGATCTTGTAGGCGCCGGTTTGCAGCGATGGCCATAGGTAGAAGCCGGCGCTGTTGGTCACCGTCTCACTCTGCCGCGCGGTCTGCTCGTGCACCAGCGCGATTTTGGCGTTGGGCACCGCGGCCCCGCTCGAATCCGTTACCGTGCCTTGGACCGAGCCGGTGCCGGTCTGCGCCGCCGCTTGGAGGGAAAAAGTGAAAACGCTCAGAAGCAGAAGATAGGTACGCAGGCGAGCCATGAGCACCTCCCGGTACTGACGTTAACCGTACGTTAACCGGGACTCTACCACCAAGGCACAAGAACACCAAGCGCTGCGCCGGCGCGTCCGAAGGCCGGGAGGCGCCTTGCCGCGCGCTGATGATGCCGTTGCGTTAAGGCTTGGGAGGGTCTGCTCCGCCATTTCTGCGGCGGATGAGGTCATCTACTGTCTTGATCAGCACGTTCAGGGTTTCGGTTGTTTCCTTGACTCTTTCTTCCAACTCCCGGAACCGTCGGGTAGTGCTTAGCTCCAGTTCACGATGCTGGCTGGCCAACTCTCCCACAATTACGACCAGGCCGGAGATCGCTTCGTCGCGGCGGGACTCGCGCTCGACCATCTCCGCCTGAACGCGAGCGACACGCTCCAGGTAGCCGGCAAGGCTCTGTAATTGCGCGTCCATCCGCTGCTGGTGCTCCGCCATGCGCGCCTGATTTCCGAGGAGAAACTTGATTGTCTCTTCCGCGTCCATGGCCGCCATTGTAGCACGCCGTGTTATGCTGGCCCGCCGGGGTGGCTCGATGAAACAGGAAGACGTTCTCAAGCGGGTGCGGGAAGATCTGGGTGCGGTGCGTTCCTGCGCGCTGATGATGGCGCATGCGCAGGCCGGGGATGCGCGCTCGCGCTACCTGAAGTCTCTGAACGAGAAGC
>JBKKAI010000674.1:0-5275 GCA_046714815.1 Terriglobia bacterium
GAGGCGTGCAGCTCGAGCAGGTCAGCTACGCCGGCCACAAACTCGACCGAGGGCGGCGGCGTCAGCCGCGAGCGCAGCCAGCCGCCCAGGAGCCGCGCCGCGGCCGATGGCGCGCCGGTGACCCGGAGCGAACGCTCCGGGTCGGCGCCGGCGAAGGTAATCTTCGCCCGCTCCACCAGCGGCAGCAGCGCTCGGCAGCCGGACGAGTCAAAGCACTGCGCCACCGCAGCGCGCCACAAGGTGAGCCGCGCCCAGTTCAAATCGCCAAACACCTGCCGCCGACGGGCCGCCCGGAGCGTACGCTCCGGGTTGGCACGCGCCAGCTCCGCCATGCGCGCCAGTTGCGTCCCGTCAAAATCGGCGGAATCGAATAGCACGTGGTCGCTGACATCGGCCAGGTGATCGAAGCGCTCGTTCTGCTCGGCCGACTCCGGCGGGCGATCACGCCACCACAGAAACACGGGCAGGTCAGGCGCCAGCAGGCCGGCAACAGCGGCTACCATCTCATGCAGGGCCGAAGCCGGACCGGCCAGCACAAGCTGCTCGCTACAGACCTGCGGCTGCCCGCGCCCGCCGGGATGGCAGAGCATGCTGATCGAAGCCCGCGGCAAACCAGCCCGCGGCAAACCAGCCCGCGGCAAACCGGCCTCCCCCTTAACGGAAAGCGAAATGGTGCGGCACGGATGGCGCAACGTCACTTCCTGCATGATCTCCGGCAGCTCATGCTGCTCGTCGCAGCCCGCCACGATCAGGTTCAGCGCGCAGGCGCGCAGCACGCCTGGCGGCGCATCGTCCTGCTTCGGGGCGGCTTGTTTCCATAGGCGCGCCAACTCCCGCTCGACTTCGGAGATTTCTACTTCAATCATGATCCCGTTCCATCAGGGCCTGCGCCAGGCGCGCCCTTTCTTCTGCGCGTCCTTGCCGAACGAGGTCTTGCCGAACAGGGCCTCGGCCTCGGGCGGCCCCCACGAGCCG
The DNA here is from genome assembly GCA_046714815.1 of Terriglobia bacterium. Classification (GTDB taxonomy): domain Bacteria; phylum Acidobacteriota; class Terriglobia; order JAJPHL01; family JAPKYU01; genus JBKKAI01. Next base: position 976 of record JBKKAI010000674.1, read on the forward strand.
GCTTCATAATTCGGCCAACCCTGGGGTGGCGCGGCCTTCCAGGCGTCGAGCACCGGCTCGACCAACGCCCACGACGTTTCGAGCATCTCGCCCGAGGCGTAGTGCGTCGTGTCGCCCTGCATGGCATCGAGCAGCAGCGTCTCGTAGGCCTCCGGGACGTCGTCGCCGAACGAGGCGCCGTAGCGAAACTCCATGTTCACCGAGCGCACCACCAACTGCTGGCCGGGCGCCTTCGCTTCGAACTTCAGCGAAATACCGTCGTCGGGCTGAAGGCGGAAGGCGAGAACGTTGGGCGACACCCCGCCGTCGGGTGAGCCGCCCGCGGCGCGAAACAGCGGCAAGGGCGGCCGGCGGAAGCGCACCGCGATTTCCGAGACGCGCCGCGGCAGCCGCTTGCCGGAGCGCAGGTAAAACGGCACGCCCGACCAGCGCCAGTTGTCGGCGTATAGCCGCAACGCCGCAAACGTCTCGGTAGGGGAACCGGCTGCCACGCCTTTTTCCTGGCGGTAGCCGGGTACGGGCTTCCCGGCGATCGAGCCGGGCCCGTACTGGCCACGCGCCGCGTGCCGATCGAGTTCGCCGGCGTCAATCGGCCGGATGGCGCGCACCAGCTTCACCTTTTCCTCGCGCAGGGCGCGCGGCTCGAACGACGACGGCGGCTCCATCGCCACCAGCGCCAGCAACTGCATCAGGTGGTTCTGCAGCATGTCGCGCAGCGCGCCCGATTCCTCGTAGTACGAGCCGCGGTCTTCCACGCCGATGCTTTCGGCCACGGTGATCTGCACGTGGTCCACGTAGCGGCGGTTCCACACCGGCTCGAAAATACCGTTGGCGAAGCGGAAGACCAGGATGTTCTGGACTGTTTCTTTCCCAAGGTAGTGGTCAATGCGATAGGACTGCTCTTCGCCGAAAGTGTCATCGAGCAGACGGTTGAGCGCGCGGGCCCCGGCGAGGTCGTGCCCGAACGGCTTTTCGATGACGATGCGCGACCAGCGCTCCGGCCCGGAGCGCGCCAGCCCTGCTTCCCCGAGCGCGCCGATCACGATGGGAAAGGCGCTGGGCGGCGTCGCCACGTAGAACAGGACGTTGCCGCCGGTGCCGCGCTCGACCGCCAGCCGCTCGAGCAGGCTCTTCAGGCGCTCGAAGCTTTCCGGCCGGTCGTAGTCGGCGGCCAGGTAAAACATTCCGGCCGCGAACGGCTCCCATTCGGAGGCCTGAAACGGAAGGCGCGAAAACTCCTCGACGCCGGAGCGCATCCTGTTTCTGAATTCCTCGTCGTTGAGCGGCGAGCGCGCCACCCCGAGCAGAGTGAAACCGCCCGGCAGTTGACGCTCGGCGGCCAACGCGTAAAGCGCGGGAAGCAGTTTGCGCCGCGCCAGATCGCCCGAGGCGCCGAACACCACCAGCGTGCAGGGATCGGGAGTTTGCGGCAGGCGCAGGCCGTCGCGCAGCGGGTTCATCGCGCTGCTGACAACATCGGTCAGCGGGACACCCGCGAGCGCGCGCCGGAGGCGTGCTTCAGCAGCTCATCGAGGCCGCCGGCGATGTCCTGGCCGAGATGAATGCGCACGACGCGGCGCCCACGGCCCTTCAGCGATTCGAGATCGCCGAGAGCCTGCGCCTGCTTCAGCACGCCGAACGACCAGGGGCGTCCCGGCACCGGCAGGTCCACCGCATCGTCGGCGGTGAGAAGAACAAAAAGTCCGTTGTCGGCCCCGCCCTTGTGCAGTTGTCCGGTGGAGTGCAGGTAGCGCGGGCCGAAGCCGAGCGTAGTCGCCAGGCGGGTCGTCTCGCGCAGCCGCGCGCGAACGGCGCCGAGCTTCGCGGCGTTGTCCGGGCTGGCGTGGATAAAGGCCAGCAGGGCAATGTAGTCGCCGGGGCGTGCTTGCTCCAGCAGCTTGCCCAGATCCTCGGCGCGCGACGGGGCTTCGCCGGGCAGCTTGCCTTCGGACTCGAACTGCTTCAGCAGCCGCGTGGTGTTGTCCTTGCTCTCGGTAACGTTCGGCTCATCGAAGGGATTGATGTTCATCACCGAGCCGCAGGCGGCGGTGGCGACTTCCCAGCGGAAAAATTCACCGCCCAGGTCGAGCGTGTCGCGCAACGGGAGGCGATAGACGGGATGGCCCGCCGCTTCGAGCGCGTCGAGCTGTTTATCCATCGCGGTATTGTCGTCGCCGTCAACCAGCATGGCTACAAACACGCGGTCTTTGCCGTAGGCCTCCGGGCCCGCCAGTGGCTCGCCGACCACCGGGACCAAGCCCTTCCCTTCCTTGCCGGTGCTCTCGGCCAGCAACTGCTCCACCCAGTTGCCGAAGTCGGCGATGGACGGCGACAGCGCAAAGGTGACTTTGTCGCGGCCCTGCAGGGCCAGCTCGGCCAGGGTGGCGCCCAGCGTGATGCCGGGATTGCCGCGCGTGGGGGCGGTGGTGGCGCAGGCCTCGGCCATGCGCTCGGCGCGATCGAGCAGCGCGCCGATGTCGGCGCCGATCAGCGCCGCCGGCGCCAGCCCGAAGTAAGAGAGCGCCGAATAGCGGCCGCCGATGTCGGCCGGGTTGCGGAAGACGCGCCGGTAGCCGCGGCTCTGCCCTTCCTTGTCGAGCATCGTGCCGGGATCGGTGATGGCGATGAACTGGCCGCCGCGCGGCGCCTTTTCCCAGAAGTAACGCGCCAGCGAAGCGGACTCGACCGTCGTCCCCGACTTGCTTGCGTTAATGAACAGCGTGCGCGACAGGTCCACCGCGCGCTCACAGGCGGTGATTGCGCCGGGGTCGGTGGTGTCCACCACGCGCAGGTCGAGATACCCCGCCTCGACGCCGAACGTGTTGCGGCACACCTCCGGGCACAGGCTGCTGCCGCCCATACCGAGCAGCAATGCGTGGCGGATCCCGGCCGATTTCACCTCGCCGGCGAATTCCCGGAGCGTGGAAACCTGGTGCGCCATCTCTGCCGGAGACGAGAGCCAACCCAGGCGATTGCGGATCTTGTCGCCGGTTTCCGCGTCGGCCTTCCACAGCGTGGCATCGCGGGCCAGGAGGCGGCGCGGCGTCTCTTCGGTTTCGACCGCCTGGAGGCGAGCAGCCAATGCGCCGTTGTAGCCGCCGAAGTCGTGCGTCTCGGTGGCGTGCGCCGGCGCGGCCAGCGGCTTCTCCGCGAGGACGGTGGTTCGCTTATGATCGAGCGTCTGCATCAGCTTGTCGAAGGAGTCGGCGAACAGCTTCACGCCGTCGTCCTGCAGCTTCTGCATCACCGGGGCCATGTCCACGCCGGCTCCGGCCAGCCGCTCGATCGTCTGCCGCGCTTCGTCGAGTCCTTCTTCGAGAGTAGCCCTCACCTGGCCGTGGTCGCGGAATGCGCCGATGGTCGCGTCGGGCATGGTATCCACCGTCTCGGCGCCGATGAGCGCCTCGGCGTAAAGCACGTCACGGTACTTGGGGTTCTTCGTGCTGGTGGAAGCCCACAACAGCCGCTGGGCGCGGGCGCCCTTCGCGCGCAGCGCCGCGAAGCGCTCGCCGTGAAAAATCCGCTTGAATCGCTGATAGAGCAGCCGTGAGTTGGCGATCGCCGCCTTGCCCCGCAACTCCTCGGGCGCGCCGGATTTCTCCAGCAGAGCATCCACCGCCGTATCCACACGGCTGACGAACAGGCTGGCAACCGAGGCCGTGCGGGTGACATCGTGGCCGGCGCCCCCCAGCTTCTCCAGGCCGCGGATGTACGCCTCGGCCACCTTTTCGTACGTTTCCTCGGCGAACATCAGCGTGACGTTAATGTTCAGCCCCGCGGCGATCAGGTGCTCGATCGCCGGAATGCCCGCCGGCGTTGCCGGGACCTTAATCATCACGTTGGGCCGCCCGACCTTGCTCCAAAGACGCTCGGCCTCGGCGATGGTCTGCGCGGTATCGTGCGCCAGGCGCGGCGAGACTTCCAGACACACGTAACCGTCGCTGCCGTTCTCGCGATCGTAGAGCGGGCGGAACGTGTCGGCGGCGCCCTGGATGTCCCCGACCGCCAACGCTTCGTAAATCTCCGGAATCGAGAAGCCGCGCGCCACCAGGTCGCGCAGCGCCGCGTCATAGTCGGTGCTGCCGCCGATGGCCTTCTCGAAAATCGTCGGGTTCGAGGTCATGCCGCGCAGGCCGTCCTCGTCCACCATACGTTTCAGCTCGCCGCTCAAAAGCAAGCCGCGGCGGATGTTGTCGTACCAGAAGCTCTGGCCGAATTTCTGAAGCTCGACAAGGGAGTTCATATTCACCGTTCCAAGTTTCAAACAGCAGTATATCGCGGCGGGCGCCCGCGGCCACAG
>JBKKAI010000675.1:0-4240 GCA_046714815.1 Terriglobia bacterium
ACTGGACGGGCTGCGCGGCCACCCGTGCTGCGGTCGCGGCAAGCCGCGCCTCGCTTAAAAGCGGTGGCCAGCCACCCCACTCCATATGCCAGCGCTACGTGTACCTGCCCACGGTTGACGCGCGGCGGGCGCGCGCCTCCGCCCCGCGGCACAGTATTCTGATTGCGGGCCTGGCCGCCGCTCTCGCCGTTCCGCTTCTTTCCCCTGCGCTGCCGAAGCTCGATATCGAGCTTCCGGCGGCGGTGTGGGCCGAACCACGGCGTAAGCTCCCGGTGTAAAAAGTCGTTCCCAGGCAGGAATGCCTGTGTCAGGTTCTCACCCGCCGGCGGCGGGAGCGGAACGCGCGGGGCGGCGGCGGCGCGCGGGACGCCTTCGCGCGGGAGCCGCGGCCGGCGCGGCCTCGTCGGTGGCGGTTTCAAACTTGGGCACGGGCGGCTCCGGAGCGGCCGCCGCGGGACGGCGTGTCCTACCGCCGCTGCCGGCCGGACGGCGGCGGCGACGGACGGCGGCTGCCGGAGCATTCCGCTCCTGGTTCCCGGCGCTGTTGGCGGCGCTCCGGGCGGCTGTGTGCGGGGCCGCGGTGCGCGGCACGAAAATTTCTCCGGGCAGGGCCTCCCCCTCAAACCCAACAACATCGAAGGCAGCGGCCGCCATTTCAGCGGCTTTCGGCGCTGGCGGCGCGAGTTCCACGGCGGGCATCGTGTCCGGCAACCCGGAGCGGAATGCTCCGGCCGGGGCCGCCGCCGGGATCACCGCCGCATCCGGCAGCTTCACGGTGTAATTCGAGCCGATGCGCTCCACCTGGACGAAGCCGGCGGCGGCCAGCTTCTGCACGAAATCCAGGAACGAGCCGGAGCGGTAGTCGCGCTCGCTGAAGGTGGAATCGAGCTGCAGCATGGTGCTCTTCACCAGGCCCAGCAGCGGCTGATGCTCGCGTTCGGCCAGCACCTTGAGCGCGCGGTCCATCAGCGGCAGCGCGTTTTCGAACGGCAGCGGTTCGCCGCGGCGGACCGGCCGCGAGGGCGTCGCCGCCACGCGGCGGGCCGGCTCCGGCTGCCGCACCAGATTTTCGTAGCTGATGAACTCGCGGCAGTTCTTCTGCAGGATGGTGCTGGTGAAGCCGCGGCCGCCCACGACAAATACCGCCTTGTTGTACTGCTTCAGTTTCTCGACCAGGGCGATGAAGTCGCTGTCGCCGCCAACGATGGCATAGGCGTTGATGTGCGGCTTGGTGAAAGCCATCTCCAGCGCGTCCAGCGCCAGGTTGATGTCGGCGCCGTTCTTGTCGCCGCGCGGCGTGGGGTCGCGCTGCACCATCTGCACCGCCTGCTCGCTCAACATCCGGCTGTTGTTGCCGTGGCGCTTCCAGTTGCCGTAGGCGATCTTGCTGATCACCTCGCCGCGCTCTTTCAACGCCTCGAGCACCGCCCCCACGTCGAACTCCTTGCTCATGGTGCTCTTGACGCCGATCTCGATGTTGTCGAAATCAATGAAAACTGCGATTCGTAGTTGTTCGTCGGGCATCTTTAACTTCTAATAGTACACCCATGGCCGCGGTGTTAACCGAAATTCGGGCGCACAGGATCCTGACGCCGCAGGGTGGCGGATTCCTCTCCGGTTTCACCCATTCGCTCAACCCTTACATGGGGTGCGCGTTCGGGGCGCGCGGGAGCTGCCCCTACTGCTACGTGCGCGCGCTGCCGGTGGCCGGCGCGGGCGGCGGCCGCCCGTGGGGCGATTGGGTGCTCGCGAAGTCCAATGCGCCGGAACTGCTGCGGCGCGAGTTGACGCGCCTGGCGGCGCGCGGCGCGAGGCCCCGCATCTTCTTTTCGTCGAGCACGGACCCTTACCAGGGCGCCGAGGCGCGCCTGCGTATCACCCGCCGCCTGCTCGAAGGGATGGTGGAGCTTTCCGACACGTTCGAAGTGGCGCTGCTGCAGACGCGCTCGCCGCTGGTGGAGCGCGACGCGGACCTGCTGCTGCAACTGCGCGAGAAAATCTGGATTTCGCTCACGCTCGAAACCGACGACGAGCGAGTCCGCCGCGCCCTGACGCCGCTCAGCCCGCCGGTGGAGCGGCGCCTGGCCACGCTCGAAAAACTCCACCGGGCAGGGCTGCGAGTGCAGGCCGCGGTTGCGCCCATCCTGCCGTGCGATCCGGCGCGCTTCGCCGGTTTGCTGGCCGGCCGCGTGACCCGCGTCCTGGTGGATACGTTTTTTGCCGGAGACGGCAGCGGCGGCCGCCGCAGCATCCGGCTGGGCATGGCCGATATCCTGGCCGGCCTGGGTTACGGCGACTGGTTCCGCGACGACGCCCACCTCCGGCAAGGCGCAGACGGGGGCCTGGTCGAGGCCCTCCGCCGGCACTTTTCCCCCGACCGGATTGTTTTCAGCCGCGAGGGCTTCGCCGCGGTTTGAATGCCGCGCCGCGCGCTCCGCGCTCATGGGCAGCCCCGTAGGCGCACAGGCAGGAATGCTGTGCCACGTAGGCCCTTCGCAATCACGGGAGCAGCACGGTGCTGCCCGTCGTCTTGCGCGATTCGAGGTCGCGGTGCGCCGTAGCGGCTTCATTCAGCGGATAGGTCTGGTTGATCGCGATCCGCACCGAGCCGTCGCCGACCACTTCGAACAACTCGGCCGCGCCCGCCAGCAGGTCTTCGCGCCTGGCCACATACGCCATCAACGACGGGCGCGTAATGAACAGCGAGCCCTTGGCGGTGAGCAGCCCCAGGTCGAAATTGGCGACCAGACCGGAAGAGTTGCCGAAGCTGACCATCATTCCCAGGGGGCGCAGGCAATCGAGCGAGCCGAGGAACGTGTCCTTGCCCACCGAGTCGTAGACCACGGGCACGCCGGCGCCGCCGGTGAGCGCCTGGACGCGCTCGGTGAAATTTTCGCGTGTGTAGAGGATCGTGTGCGCGCAGCCGTGCGCGCGGGCCAGCGTGGCCTTTTCCTCGCTGCTCACCGTGCCGATGACGGTGGCGCCCAGCCGCTTCGCCCACTGGCAGAGGATCAGCCCCACGCCGCCGGCCGCCGCGTGCACCAGGATCGTATCGCCGGTCTGGACGCGGTAGGTTCGCCGTAACAGGTATTGCGCGGTCAGGCCTTTCAGCATCAGCGCGGCGGCCTGCCGGTCGGCGATATGCGGCGGCAGCGCCACCAGCCGGTGCGCGGGCATCAGCCGCGCCTCCGAGTATGCGCCCACGGGCGGGGAAGCGTAAGCCACGCGGTCGCCCGCTTTGATCCCGGTAACGCCTTCGCCCACCTCTTCCACGACGCCCGCGGCCTCCATTCCGAGCGTTGCCGGCAGAGGCAGCGGGTAGAGGCCGGTGCGATGATACGTATCAATAAAGTTGAGGCCGATGGCGGTGTGGCGCACACGCGCCTCGCCCGCACCCGGCTTTCCTACGTCCACGCTTTCCCAGCGCAGCACTTCCGGCCCGCCGGTCTGATGAATCCGTATCGCGTTGGGCATCCGCTGAGATTACCATGATGTTGGCACAGGCATTTTTGCCTGTGCGTGAACTGGGCCGCCCGGCAACTGAACTAGACTGCCTGCTGACTTGATGGACCTTCAGGAAAAACTGAGAGAGAAGCTGCGCAAGGTGGAGGCGTTGTTTGCCGGGGCGGGAACCGAGGGCGAGCGCAACGCCGCGGCGGGCCGCCGTCGGGAGGATCAAGCGCCGGCTGGCGGAAGCTGAACGAACCGGTCTCCCCGTGGAGATGAAGTTAACGCTCGGAGACCGCAGGTCGCGGCAAATGTTTTGGCGCTCTGCCGCCGCTATGGCCTCAAGCCGTACCGGAATCGCGGGCAGCGCCAGACAACCGTGATGCTGCGGGTGCCGGTTTCATTCGTGGATCAGACGCTGTGGCCCGAATTCTGTCAGATCAACGAGGCGCTGGTCGAGTATCTCTCCGAGGTCACCGCCAAGATCATTCGCGAAGAAGTGCACCGCGACACGGGGGATGCAGCGGAACGGTGACGCCGCTCACCCGCTTTGCCGGCTTCAAGTTGACGGACTTCAAAGTCGGAGAGGAAATCCAGGCCGCTGTACGCCACCACTCCTCCCCTTCGACAACCCGCTCGGAACGCTCGCTGCATCTGGATTGTCAACGACCAACGCGGACCGTCTCGAAGCTGAGCTTGTGCTTGATGCTCCGAACTTATGGAGTGCGGTGGCTTGCCACCGCTTTGAAGCGAGTCGCGGCTTGCCGCGACCGCAGCCCAAGTGGCCGTGCAG
>JBKKAI010000676.1:0-5561 GCA_046714815.1 Terriglobia bacterium
ATCGAGAGGCCGGGGCAGGCGCGCCCGCGAGGGCATGGCGCGGGCGGCCGCCGCACGCGGGGTCTCGGCGCGCGTGGCCTCGATCATCTCGCCGATGGGCGTGATCCCGCAGATCGGCTCTTTCGAGAACGGGAACGCATACGCCACCGCGCCCACCAGCTTGCCGTCGATGAAGACGGGGCTGCCGCTCATGCCGGCCATCACGCCGGTCTTCTCCAGCGGGCCGCCAGACAGCCGCGCCAGGATCACGCTCTGCTGTGGCCCGACGTTGGACAGCACTCCCAGGATCTCCGCCTGGAACTCCTCGACTTTTGTTCCGTGGAACACAGTGCGGCCCACCGCTTTCATGCCGGGCTTGACGTCTTTCAGCGGGAAAAAGGCGGCTTTGGGCTCCACCGGGACCGCGCCCGGAGACAGCGGGGCGAACAACAAGGCTGCGGCAACCAGAAAATGAAGGCGGAGCATAGGACGTTTCTGCTCACATAGTACATCAAGTAGCGCGTTGATGGCTGATAAGGGGTAGGAATATTGGAACAATCGGGAAGATTGCGCGTAGTGTATAGGGAAGATCAGAGAATAACGGGAGCGAGGCTCATGTGGTGAGACTTCTGATTGCGCTCTGGGCCTGCGGCGTCGTGGCGCTGGCGCAGGAAACGCCGCGCGTGGCGCAGACCGCACCGGCCGCGCCGGCGGCCCAGACGGCCCCCACGCCCGCCAGCCGCAACCCCTTCGGCGGCTTTCCCGACCTGGTGGCGGGCCTAAAGGGCACGCCCGGCTGCCTGGGCGTTGAGACGGCACGCACCTCGAGCGGCAAGAACGTGATCTTCGCCTGGTTTGAGAATAAGAAGGCCGTCCTGAGCTGGTACTACAGCGAGGCCCACCAGAAGGCGATGAAGATGGGCTTCACCGATGCCAGTTACAAGCCGAGCGAGCCGCTGGTGGGGGTGCCCGACAACTCCGGCCCGATCATGGCCATCGCTTCGCTGACCATCAGTGACAAGCCGAAGGTCGAGGGCAGCCCGATGCCCATCTCGCAGATCGCGATCGAACTCTACCAGCCGCTGACCGGAGGGATTTTCTTCGGCGGCCGGTTCGCACCGGAAAAAATGAAGGTTCCGAACATGCGCGACTACACGCCGAAGCCGTAGCATCAGGCGCGCCGTGGCGAGCCTGAGAGGGAGGAGTCTATGAGCCGCAAATCGTCCGTTATCATCCTGGCGCTGCTGCTGGCGCTGAGCGGTGTGATTCTGTGGAACAAGCTGAACTACCGCGCGTCGGCCGCCACCGTGCAGCCGGACGTGAACAGCCTGGCGCTGATGCCGCCCGGGACCAGCACCATTTTCGGCCTGGACATGGATGGCCTGCGGGCCTCGCCGCTCTACGCGGCCTGGCGGCAGAAGTTCGCCGCCAAGCTCCAGGAGCGCGAGTACACCGAGTTCGTGTCGCGCACCGGCTTTGACCCGGAGCGCGACCTGGAGGGCGTGACCGGCGGCGCGTGGAAGAACGGCGACCAGCCGGCAATGCTCGCCGTCGTGACCGTGCGCTATAACCGGGCGAACCTGGCGGCGCTGCTGCGGGAGAAGGGATCAACTGCCGAAACTTATCGCGGCTTCGAAGTGTTCCATTCGCCGCATGCACGCCGTGGCTCGGGCCCCGGCTCTGGTAGTGACCCTGGCACGCTGGCGCTGGTAGACGACCGCACCATCCTGGCGGGAACGGCGGCGGCGGTGCAGCAGGCGCTCGACCTGAAAGTGCAGCCCGGCCCCAATGTGCTGAGCAACAGCGCGCTGATTGAGCGCGTGCGCCGCATCGGCGCTGAAAACCAGGTGTGGGCCGTTTCGAGCGCGCCGGGCAGTTTCCTGCCGGCCAACCTGCCCCCGGTGAGCCAGGCCAACGCGCTCCGCGTGCTGCAGGGCCTGGAGGGCTCGACGGTCGCCGTTAATGCCGCGTCCGATTTCCGGCTGCTGGTGGAAGGAAGCTGCGCGAATAGCGAAGATGCGCGCACGCTGGCCGATGCCGCGCGCGGCCTGCTGGCCATGGGCCGCCTGGCCGCCCCCATTAACCGTCCCGAGGCGCTCGATGTCCTCAACTCATTCCGGATCGAGCAGGAGGAGCGGCAGGTGCGCGTGACCGCGCAGATCCCGTCGCAGTTGCTGCAAAACCTGATCGAGAGTCCGGCGGCGATGCGGCATCCGGCCGTTACCCGGTAGTCACTTCTTCAGGGGAAGAACGCTGATTTCCTTGAAGTAGACGGTGGATTTCGCGTCGTGGTTCTGCAGTCCGATGTAGCCTGAATCGGGGCGCGGCCCGCGCTCCGGCTCATAGTCGTATTTGCGCGGCGGCACCGGTTGGTCGCCGCGGAAGTCGTTCACCGGCTTCCCGTTCACGCTGACGGCGGTGCGCTGGCCGTCCAGCTTGATCTCCAGCACATTCCAGTTGCCCGCCGCCTTGGCCGGCCGGGCGCTCGCCTTGCTCAGCGAATAGATCGCGCCGGTGGAGTGCCAGTCGTCCACCGCCTTGTCCAGTATCTGCACCTCGTAGCCGCGATGCACCGCGAACCATTCGTCCTTGGGCCGGTCGGGAATGCGGATGAAAACGCCGGAGTTGGAGTCGGGTGCGACCACCTTGTAGACCAGCCGCACCGTCGCGCCGCCGATCTTATCCCCGCTGTACCACAGCAGGCCCATGCCGCCCACGGTCTTCAGCAGCCCGTTCTCAACCGTGAACGATCCGGGGCCAACGTGCTCCCATCCGGACAGGTCCTTGCCGTTGAAAAGCTGCTTCTTGCCCTTCCCCGCGGCGGCCGCCTCGGCGGCAACCAGTCCGGTCCCCACACAAACAGCCAACGTAGCAATGAGAAGCTTTCGCATAGCTCTATTTTGCCACTCTTAACTCTTAACTCATCACTCATAATTGCGCGCGGAACGCGCGCTACGCCCACCACATCGCCGCCGGCTGCGCCTTGAGCAGCACGCCGTCGAGGAACGAGGCCGCCTTGGTCAGTCCTTCCTCGATGGACATCAGGCTGTCCTCGTGCTCGATAGACATCACGGAATCGTAGCCGGCCATGCGCAGCGTGCTGACGAAGTTGTTCCAGAACTCGGCGCCGTGGCCGTAGCCCACGGTGCGGAAAATCCAGGCCCGGTTCAATTCGTCCTTGTAAGGCTTGGTATCGAGCACGCCCGAGGAATTGATGTTGTTCTGCCAAAGCATGGTGTCCTTGGCATGGACGTGGAAGATGGCGGGGCCGAGCTGGCGCACCGCGGCCAGCGGGTCAATGCCCTGCCAAAACAAGTGGCTGGGGTCGAAGTTGCAGCCGATGCTGTCGCCGGCGGCGGCGCGCAGCTTCAGCATCGTCTCCGGCGAGTACACCACGAACCCGGGGTGCATCTCGATGGCCACGCGCACGCCGTGGTCCTTCGCGAATTTTGCGTGCGCTCTCCAGAACGGCAGCGTCTTCTTCTCCCATTGCCACTCCAGCAGCTCGGTGAAATCGGGCGGCCACGGGCAGGTGACCCAATTGGGGTATTTCGACTTCTCCGAGTCGCCGGGGCAGCCGGAGAAATCAATCACCGTGTTCACCCCCAGCTTCTCGGCCAGCAGGATGGTCTTGCGGCTGGTCTCGATGTACTTATCCCGGACTTCCTTCACCGGGTGCAACGGGTTGCCGTGGCAGCTCAGCGCGCTGATCGAGACGCCGTTGTCCTTGAGCTTCTGCTGGAATTCGCGGCGCGCCGCGGCGTCTTTGAGGAACGAAAGCTTGCAGTGCGGGTCGCCCGGATAATTCCCCGTGCCCAGCTCGACGGTGGAGATGCCGATCTTCTGGATGGTTGCGAGCACCTGGTCGAGCGTCAGGTTGTGGAACAGCGCGGTAAAGAGTCCGAGTCTCATCGTTGTCAGACCTCGTGAAGGGTTAGTTGTTCTTTCCGAACTAAGCCAGGGTCGCCTTGCGCGCGGCCGCGTCCCAACTCACCTGGCGCTTTTTCTGAAACGCCACCACCGAAAGGTGACAGGGCGTGGCGGCCTGCTCGCCCGCTTCCATCGGGCAGTTGGCCGGCTTACGCGATTTCGTGCAGTCGAAGAAATTCTTCAGGTGCAGGGCGGTCGGGTCGGCCGGGTCCAGATCTTTCGCCTCGATGGTGATGGCGGCGCGGGCGCGAATCTTCTCCGGCGTCACATCCTTGCCGCCCTCGATGAACTTCTCCGGAGTGAAGGTGAGCGTCCGCAGGTCCATCACCTCCAGCGTGCCCTCCGAGCCGAGGAACTGCTCGCCGTAGCCGAAGCGGGAGTTGCCGAACATGCAGGTGTAGTCCACTGTGAAGTCCTTGTACTGCAGGACGGAGTGCCAGGTGTCGGGAACTTCGCGGCCGTCGTTCCAGAGGTAGATGCCGCCCTGCGCGATTACCGTCAGCGGCGCGCTGTCGCCGGTGACCATCTGGGTGGCGTCGAGCTGGTGGGTCATCAGGTCGGTGGCGATCCCGTTCGAGTAGTCCCAGTACAGCCGCCACTGGAACATGCGCGCCGGGTCCCACGCGCGCTTGCGGGCATTGCCGAGGAAGGCGTCCCAGTTGCAGGTCTGCGGCGAGGCGTCGGCGGGAATGGGATAGCGCCACTGCGGCTTCTGCGTGTTGCGATACCAGTGCGCGCGCACCGTGGTGACCTTGCCCAGCAGCCCCTGTTTGTACATTTCGCGCGCCCTGGCGTAAAGCGGGCTGCTGCGCCGCTGCGTGCCCACCTGCACCACGCTTTTCGAGTTTTGCGCCGCCCGCACCAGGTCTTCGCCCTCTTTCACCGTGTGGGTCAGCGCCTTCTCGATGTACAGGTCTTTGCCGGCGGCCAGCGTATCGAGCACCATGCGGTGGTGCCAGTGCTCCGGCGTGGCGATCACCACGGCGTCAATGTTCTTGCTGTCGAGCAGCGCGTGGTAATCGCCGAACACCTCCGGCGGCGCCTGCCCGGCGGCCGAGGCTTCGTCCACGGCCCGCTTGGCGTAGCCCTGGTAAGCGTCGCAGATGCCCGCGACCTTCACCTCGGGAACGGTCTTCAGCGTGTGCCGCAGCAACTGGATGCCGCGGATGCCCACGCCGACAAAGCCGGTGCGGATCTGGCCGTTCGCTCCGAGCGAGCGGAGAACGGCCGGGCCGGCAAGCGTGGCCGCCGCCCCGCCTGCAAAGCGCCTGCGAGAAACAAGAGTGCTCATGGGTTGCCCCTTTTCGAAAATGAAGAGTTCGCCGAAACCCCGGATTGTACCTCGCCCGCGCGAGGCAGGCAACCCTGCCGCAAGCCGGCAAGCCGGGGCCAGGTCGAACCAGGATCAGCCACAGAGACACCGAGCACACGGAGAAAAACGCGAACACGAAGGCATTTCGACGATTCGTCGCAAGGCCCTGATCGAAGTCCATATTGCGGTGGGCTTGCTGCCCGCGCAGCTTCAAGCAGGTTGTTCAGCGCAGTTCTCGGGAAGAAATGGGACGCTGGTCAACGCTGATCCAACCGCCATCCGATAAACGTGCCCTTCCGGCGGTTGTCGCCGCATTCCGATTGCTCCATCTCACTCGCTT
>JBKKAI010000677.1:0-5069 GCA_046714815.1 Terriglobia bacterium
CATGGTGGTGCCGTGGCCGCCGATGTACTTGGTGGCCGAGTGCACCACGATGTCCGCGCCCCAGTCGCAGGGGCGGCACAGGTAGGGCGAGGGCACGGTGTTGTCGACGACCAGGGGAATTTCCGCCTCGTGCGCGATTTTCGCCAGCGCCTCGATGTCGACGATGTTGATGAGCGGATTGCCGAGCGTCTCGGCGTAAAGGAGCTTCGTATTGGGGCGGATTGCCTGCGCGAACGCCGCGGGGTCGTCCGGATGCACGAACGTGGTCTCGATGCCGAGCTTCCTGAGATTCACGCCGAGCAGCGTGTGCGTGCCGCCGTAAAGCGTCGAGGCGGACACGATGTGATCGCCGCCTTTGCAAAGCGTGAGGATGGCCGTGGCCTCCGCCGCCTGTCCGGTGGCGCAGGCGAGGGCGGCGCGGCCGTTCTCCAGCGCAGCTACCCGCTCTTCCAGCACCGCCACCGTGGGATTGGAGATGCGCGAGTAGACGTTGCCGAAGGTCTGCAGGTTAAACAGGCTCGCCGCGTGCTCTGCGGAATCGAACACGAAAGAGGTGGTCTGGTAGATCGGCGCCGCGCGCGCTCCGGTCGCGGCGTCGGGAATCTGGCCCGCATGCAGTGCGAGTGTCTCGAACCCGAACTTGCGGTCGGCCATGGGGCTATTCTAATGGCGCGGTTTCGAAGCGGCGGATCTCACCGCTCAGCGTTGCGCCGCCGATCGTCAGGTAGAGATGCCCGCCGCTCACCGAGAGATCGAACGCCATGCGCCGCTCGAGGCGCCCGGCCAGTCCGGCGACCAGATCCCTGTCGAGCGCATAGAGCTCCAGCGCGTCGGCGCGATGGATGCGCTCTCCGGCGAGCTGGCGCTGCAGCTGCGCGGGATCCTTGTGCGTGTAGAGGGCTACGCGCGGCGCAGCCTTCGCCGCCTTGTGCAGCCGGGCGGCGTCCGGGGCGCCGATCTCGATCCAGCTTTTCAGCGCGCCGGTGAGGTCGCGCACCGAGAGCGCCGGCTCGTCGGGCTCGGAGATGCCGCGCGAGAAAGCGATGCCCTCCGCATATTCAAGGCAGTAGGCGAGAACGCGGGTGACGAGGTAGTCCGCGGCTTCCGAGGGATGCCGGGCTACCTTGAGCTCGATGGTTTCATACACGCCGCGATCGGCGTCGGACAGCGCGATGGCGAAATTGTGGATCGTCGCGCCGAGAGCCACCGTCGAAGCTAGCGCGGCCGCGAGGGGCGCAGCGCCGGGTTGAGCTTGTCGATGTCCGCTTTGACCTGCGCCTGGCTGCGCTCGTAGACGATCTCGCGCCCCATGATGGAGCCAGCGTAGGCCAGGCCGTTGCGGGTCGGGGTCAGCACGGCCTTGACGTTGTTCAGGCCCTCGCCGATCACGACCTCGATCGCGCCCTCGCGCCTTGAATACAGCACCACCTCGATCTCCTTGCCGGATTCGGTGATGCGGACCTTGAGTTTTTCGGGCGCCATGGCGCCCATGATAGTCGAGTCCCGCCCGCTAGCTCTGCGGATCGGGCTCGGACTCGGGCGGGCGGCGCAGCGCCGCCCGGTATTCGGAGGGCGGGATGCCCACCTGGTGCTGGAAGAAGCGGGTGAAATTGGACTGCGCCGAAAAGCCCAGCTCGGCCGAGACGTCGGCGATCTTGGCGCGCCCCGAGGCCAGTTTCGCGATCGCGGTCTCGACGCACAGCTTGTCGAGGTACGCGCGCGGCGAGTGGCCGGTGCTCACCTGGAACAGGTCGTAGAAGCGCGAGCGCGAGAGGCCTACGCGGCTCGCCAGCTCGTCCATGTTGAGCTCCTTGTTCGGCCGCGCCCGCAGCAGCGCCATGGCGCGGCGGATGCGGGTGTCGGCGAACGGGGAGCCGCGCCAGAAGCGGGCGTTGGACTGGCGGCGCGCGAGGTAGGTCTCGACGATCGAGAGCACCATTTCCTCGAGCATGAATTCGAGGCGATCGGGGGACAGGAACTGGTCGTTGAGCGCTTCCACCGCGAGGATATCCGCCAGTTGCCGGATGCGCGGGGTGATGTCCTCGACCCTTGCGGGGAACGGGCGCTGCGCGTTGCCGAACGCGGCGGGAAAGCGGCCCAGCAGCCAGGAAGAGGAGGCCTGCAGCAGCAGAACCTGCGCGCGTCCCTGGCCTTCCTTCGGCACCGCGTGCCAGTTCTCGCCGGGATTGAAGAACAGGACGTTGTTGCGCGTGAGCGAGGCCTGCGGCACGCCGCCGTTCACCTCGAGGTCCGCGCCTTCCAGCTTGTACAGCACCTGCGGCTCGGCGCAGTCGCTCATCTGCGCGCCGGTCTTCACCTCGAGCAGCTTGAGGCGGCCGAAACGGCCGTCGAAGACGCGGGTGGGCTGGCTCATGGACAATAGGATAACCGCTGCAAGGGCTTTTTCAATAGCCCGGAATTGGGCTGTATCGGGATTCAGTACGCCAGCCAGCGCGGCCGCTTGGCCGAAACCACCCGGGTATTCACGCCCACCCAGTTCAGGCCGCCAAAAAGGCGCCCGTGCTCGATCTTCACGCAGCGATCCATGACAGTTTCTAACCCTTTGGAGCGCGCCATCTCGGCTGCGGCCACGTTTTTCACCCCGATTTGCTGCCAAAGCACCCGGGCGCCGATGGCGATGGCGTCCGTGGCGACCGGCATCACGTCCTCGGTTTTGCGAAACACATCCACCAGGTCGACCTTGTGGGGGATGTCCTGCAGCGAGGCGTAGCACTTCTCGCCCAGCACTTCCTTGTACTGCGGGTTCACCGGAATCACGCGGTAGCCGTGCTCCTGCATGTATTTCGCGGCGAAATTGCTCGGGCGGTGCCAGTTGGCCGAGAGACCGACCACCGCGAGCACGCGGCATTCGGCGAGGATGCGGCGCAGCGTATTGATGTCTTCCGCCATGCCGCCACTATAATCGAAGCCCCGATTTCGCCATCCAGGAAAGGTGCGGAAAAATGTATGTCGAAGAGAGGATGTACCTGCTGCAGATCGGCAAGGCGCCGGAGTATTTCAAGCACTACGAGAACGAGGGCATGCGCGTGCAGCTCAAGCACCTGCCGCACCTGGTGGGCTACTACGTCACCGAAGTCGGGATGCAGAACCTGGTGACGCACATGTGGGCCTACGAGGACCTGAACCAGCGCGAGAAGTGCCGCGCCGCGATGCAGGCCGACCCCGAGTGGCAGGCGTACCTGCCGAAGATCCGGCCGTTGATGGTCACGCAGGAGACCAAGATCCACAAGTGCGCGCCGTTCTTCGTCGAGCGGCTGAAGAAGATGCTCGCCGCGGTGAAGTAGCAGCGAACATGCCGCTGCATCCGCAGGTAGCGAAGCTGCTGGAGCGGGCAGCGCAGTCGCCGCTGCCGCCGATGTACGAAGTTCCTCCGGCGGTTGCGCGTCGCCTGTACAGGGAATCGCGCGCGGCGCTGACCCCGGATCCGCCCGCGGTGGCTTCGGTGCAGCTGATGCTCACGCCTGGAGTGGCTGGCCCGGTGCCGGTGCGCGCTTACCGCCCCATGGGCGCCGCAATAGAGGAGAAGCTGCCCGCGCTGGTGTATTTCCACGGCGGCGGCTGGGTGATCGGCGATATGGACACGCACGACGTGGTCTGCCGCACGCTCGCGAACGGCGCGCGTTGCGCGGTGTTCTCGGTGGAGTACCGCAAGGGGCCGGAAGCGCCGTTTCCGGCGGCGGTGGACGATTGCTACGCCGCCCTGAAATTCGTCAGCGAAAAATCCGCTGTGCTAGGGGTGGACCCGGCGAAGATCGCAACCGGGGGCGATAGCGCTGGCGGCAACCTGGCCACGGTGGTGGCGCTGATGGCGCGCGACTTGGGCGGGCCGGCGATTTCGTTCCAGCTGCTCATCTATCCGGGCACCGACCAGCGCATGGGCCACCCGAGCATCGACTCGAACGGCGTCGGCTACCTGCTGGAGAAGAAAAGCATGCTCTATTTCCGCGGCCACTACCTGCCGCGCGAGCAGGACTGGCTGGACTGGCGCGCTTCGCCGTTGCTTGCGAAGAGCCTCGCCAGGCTGCCGCCGGCCTTCGTCATGACGGCGGGCTTCGATCCGCTGCTGGACGAAGGCAAAGCCTATGCGGATCGCCTCGTGAAAGAGGGCGTGAAGGTGGAATACCGGAACTACGCCGACATGGTCCACGGTTTCATCACCATGGGCCGCGTGCTGGAAACCGCCAACAGCGCGCTAGCGGACTGCGCGCAGGCGCTGAAAAAAGCCTGGGGAACATGAAAGCCGACCTCCCCGGCACGAGTGCCGGCCTTGCGGTGCGGCACGGCGGCAGGATCCTCGCCGACGCGCTCGCCGGCCACGGCGTGCGCACCGCGTTCGGCGTTCCCGGCGAAAGCTTCCTGCCGGTGCTGGACGGCCTGCACGAGCGCAAGGACAAGCTTCGGTTCATCGTCTGCAGGCAGGAAGGCGGCGCCGCCTACATGGCCGAGGCACACGGCAAGCTCACCGGGGAGCCGGGCGTCCTGTTCGTGACGCGCGGGCCGGGCGCCACCAACGGCTCCGTCGGCGTTCACACCGCGTTCCAGGATTCGACGGCGATGGTGGTATTCGTCGGCCAGGTGGGCAGCGATTTCGTCGAGCGCGAGGCCTTCCAGGAGATCGACTACCGCCGCATGTACGGCCCGCTGACGAAGTGGGCGGCGCAGATCGACCGCGTAGAGCGCATTCCAGAGTACGTCAGCCACGCCTTTCATACCGCCACGGCCGGAAGGCCGGGGCCGGTGCTGCTCGCTCTGCCCGAGGACATGCTCTTTTCCGAAGCGGCGGTGGCGGATGCGCCGCACTACAGGACGCCGACGCCGGCGCCTTCGAACGCCGACATGGCAGAGCTCGAAAAGCTGCTCGCGGGCGCGGCAAGGCCGCTCGTTCTGCTGGGCGGCGGCGGCTGGACCGGCAAGGCCCTGCAGGCTTTCGCCGGCTGGGCCGAGGCCGCCTCGCTCCCGGTGGCCTGCGCTTTCCGCTGCCAGGACTACTACGACAACCGCCGGCCAAACTACGTCGGCGACGTCGGCATCGGCATCAACCCCAAGCT
>JBKKAI010000678.1:0-5966 GCA_046714815.1 Terriglobia bacterium
CCGGGTGCGCAGCACATCGCCTAGTGGGTGCTCGAGGGCGGCGACGCCTTGGCTGAGGCGGTCTTTGACCAGGACGGCCGGCTCGATCTTTTCCTGACGAACCCGCTCAAGCGGCCCGAAGACCGCAACGCGCTATACCGCAACCTGGGCGGCTTCCGCTTCGAGCGCGTGGAGCTGCCGGCGCTCGACGCGGTGGGACATCAGCCGGCCGAATACGGCATCAGCGGCAGCGCGACGTTCGTGGACTATGACAACGACGGCGACCAGGACCTGTTCCTGGCCATGGGCTACGGGAAGTGCATCTTGCTGCGCAATCGGCTGGCCGAGACCGGCGCGGCCTCGTTCCACGATGTGACGGCGGCTTCGAACATTGACGAGTACACCATCAGCATCGCCGCGAATTTCTTCGACTATGACCGCGACGGGCGCCTCGACCTGATCATTGCCAACGCGCTCAACCCGCTGCTGGAGCAGTACAACCCGCCGCGGCGGTTGAATATTTTCCGCCTACCCGCTCCGGAATTCCCGGGCGACCGGCGCATGCTGCCGTTCATGCACAGCAGTTGGGACGACGCCAGGAACGGCGGTCTCAACGCGCTTTATCGCAATCTCGGCAACGGCCGGTTCGAAAAAAAGGACATCCGGGCCTGGGGCATGCCGCAGACGCACTGGAGCCTGGCCATCGCCACCGGCGATTTGAACAACGACGGCTGGCCCGACCTCTACATGGCCAATGATTTCGGCCCCGATGACCTGTACCTGAACGAGCAGGGCCGCCATTTCCGGCACATCCAGGGCCGCGTGTTCGGCAGTATCAGCCGCGACAGCTACAAGGGCATGAACGCTTCGCTCGCCGACATTGACCGCAACGGCTTCCTCGATATCTACATCTCGAACGTGCACGTGCCGCTGCAGGCCGAGGGCAGCCTGCTGTGGATGACCTATCCGAATCCGCGCGACCCGTTCGTGCCCAGGTTCGAGGACCAGGCGACGCAGCGCGGCGCGCTCAACGAGCACCGCTTCGGCTGGGGCGGCGCGCTCGGCGACCTGAACAACGATGGCTGGCTCGACATCCTGCAGGCCAACGGCATGGTGGATGACACGCCCGACAAACGCTTCGAGCGCTGCCGCAGCTACTGGTACGTGAACGAGAAACTGATGCGCTCCGGCCCGGAGATCCACACCTATGCCGACATGTGGGGCGACCTGCGCGGCTACTGCATCAATGGCCGCGAGGCGAACCGCGTTTACCTGAGCCGCGGACCGCGGAGCCGGCTGCAGTTCGTGGATGTGGCGCCCGAGGTGGGTTGGACCCAGAAGACCAACTCGCGTGGCGTTCTGCTCGCCGATCTCGACAATGACGGCGACCTCGACGCGGCGGTCACCCACCAGTTCGCGCCGGTTTCTCTCTATCGCAACACGCTCTACGAGCAGCCGGCGGGCCGGCCCCATTGGGCCGGCTTTGCACTCCAGGGCGGCGGCGGCGCGTGCAACCGGGACGCCGCCGGCAGCCGCATCACCATCCGCTACCAGGAGGGCGGCCGCGTGGCGGAACAGATGCGCGAAGTCACAATCACCAACGCCTTCGCGGCGCAGGGTGACCGCAGGATCCTGTTCGGACTCGGCGACGCAACAGAGGCGACAGTGGAGGCGACGGTTTCCTGGTGCGGCGGCGCGGCGCGGCCCTACGGCCGCTTCGCCGCCGGGCAGTATCACACCATCGCCCAGAAGTAGCATGGCGGAGGTTTTCAACAACCCGGACGTCGCCGTCCAAAGCTGGTACGTCATCGCTCTTTCCCGCGAGCTGCGCCGCGGCGAGGTGCTGTCGAAGGAGTTCATGGGGCGGCGGCTGGCCGTGTATCGCGGCGCGAGTGGCCGCGTGGTCGTGCTCGACAGCCGCTGCGCGCACCTCGGCGCCGACCTGGCGCAGGGCCGCGTTTGCGGCGAGGAGATCGAATGCGCATTCCACCGCTGGTCCTATGCGGGAGACGGTAAGTGCGCGCGCATCCCGTCGCTCGAGGTGGTTCCCCCCTTCGCCCGCGTATTCTCTTTTCCGGTGGAAGAAAAATACGGGGCGGTATGGATGTTCAACGGATCGGCGCCGAGCTTTCCGGTGCCATTCTTCGGCGGGCGGCCCGCGTCCGGCCTGCGCGCCAGCCGCCTGCGGCCGCAGGTCTTGAGGTGCCATCCGCACTTGCTGGCCTGCAACGGCCTCGATGTCGAGCACTTCAGGACGCTGCACGGCCTGGTGTTCCGCGAGGAGCCCGTGGTGGAAGAGCCTGATGAATGGCGCGTCCAGATCCGGCTGAAATTCTCTGTCGAGGGTCACTCCCTGTTCGAGAAGGGCCTGCGCTTGTTCGCCGGAGATACGCTGTCGGCGACCTTTACAACCTGGGGTGGAAACCTGGCGACGATTGACGGCCAGGCCGGCAACGTCCCCGTGCTGGTGCTGTTCGCGCACCGCCCGCTCATCGGCGGCCACAGCGCCAGCCAGACGTTTCTGTTCTTGCCGGAAGGCTCGGGCTTCGGCCACAGCCTGCTGGCGAAGGCGCTTATGGCCTACATCCTCATCGGCGACCGCAAGATCCTCGAGGGCATCCGTTTCTGGCCGCACCTGGTGGAAACCGACGCGCCGCTGGCGCGCTTCATCCGCCAGGTCAACCGCCTGCCAGTCTTTGGCCCTTAGACATAGATTCCAGCCCGGCCAGTCTGAAAGAGCCGGGACGGCAAAGGAGGGCCACAGAGGCACAGAGATCACAGAGCACAACCTCCACCCCTTCCCTGTTCGCTCTGTTGTGCGCTGTGCCTCTGTGGCCGACCGGCGCCGTTATCTGTTCTTTCTGGGCCTGGTGTCTTGGTGTCTTTGTGTTGGAACTTGTTTTCGGAGTTCGTCCGGCGACGCCGTCCCCGTGCCATTCTTCGTGATCGTGACAGCGGCGGCCAGATGCCCAACCACGGCGGCCGCGGCATAGTCCGGAGAGCCGTAGAGGCGCTCGGTCGCGGCCAGAGTGAGGGCCAGGCCGGCTTCGAAAGCGTCGCCGGCGCCGCAGATGTCCACTGGATTGTCGTTACGGCAGGCCAGGACCAGGCGCGGGTCACCGGTAGCGCCCGTGAACAACAGCGCGCCCCCGGCGCCGCGCGTGATGTAGAGAGGCTGCTTCCCGCCGAGATGCCGGCGCAGCATCTCCCCGGCCGATTCCACCGTCGGGTTCACCTCCTGGGGCGGCCACCCGGAGCGTAACGCTCCGGGCGTCGGATGAAGGCGCCGGGCGGCCTCCAGCGCCTCGTCCTCGTTGGGCTTCACAATCAGGCCGGTGAATTTTTCCACCTGCGAGCGGGAATCGGCGACAAATATCTTTTCGGGAAAGCGCCGCGCCGCGTCGAGCAGCGCCTCGCGCACCCTGTCCGTGATGACCGCGCCTGAAGCGATTTCAGACTGGTCGGCGACCAGCACAACATCGGCCGCGGGAACGGCCGTGGCAATCGCCTCCACCATCGCCGCCTCGACATCGGGCCCGGGCGGCGACGTATTCACGAAGTCCACGCGGGACAGGTCTTCTTTCCCCGTCGTGCGGTTCAGCAACTTGGTGTAGGTGAAGGTCTGGCGCAGCGGGTCGCGGATGAGGCGCTCGGTGCTGATGCCGCGCCGCCGCAGCGCGCGCTCCAGCTCGAAGCCGTTCGAATCGTCGCCGGCCACGCCGACAATCTCGACGCGCCCCGAGCCGAGGTCCACCAGGTTGTTGGCCACCGTGCCGCCCGCGCCCGCCGTCACCTCGTACCCGACCACCGCCGTGCGGGGAATGCCGGTTTCTCGCGAAGGAGAAGCCAGGCCGGGATCGTAGGTGCACCAGCGGTCCAGGCAGAAATCACCAACCACCAGCGCATGGATCCGGCCGAACTGCGCGAGAATCAGGTCCAGTTCTTCAGGCGTCATGTTTGTTCATCTTTATTCATTCAGGATCGCGCGGTAGAGGGCCGGAAGCGTCGCGCGGTGATCGCCCCGAAAATAGAAGCTTTCCCCGCCCTCGGCGACGGTCCGCACCAGGATCGTCTTGTAGGGGCGGAAGTAGTAGCTGGGGTCGCCGCGCGGCGCCTCGCGGCGGAAGTCACCCGGGATATCGTGCAGGTCGAAGACCGCGGCCGCGAAATCACGGATCGCGCGGCCTTCCTGGTGCGCCACGTTGCGCGCCATGGCCAGCGCCTTCAGGTAGACCTCCGGCCCCATCACGGCGCTCCCGAAATTGAGCGCCACGCCGCCTTCCAGGTTCTCGACCGAGTGCGCCAGGGCCAGAAAATCACGGTAGCTGGCCGCGCCGGTGGCCGCGCCGTCGCAGTTCGGGTGCTCGTGGATAATGTCGTAGCCGATGCCGACATGCAGCGTCACCGGTATCCCGAGCCGGTACCCGGCAGCCAGGACTGTCAGGCCGGCGTGGGGGAAGCCGCTCGCGAGTATTTTCATGCCGACGGCTTCGCCCATTCCCAGTCCTTCACGCGCGCCGTCGGCGATCCAGTCGTTCAGCAGGCCCGTCTCCTGCCAAAGCCCGAACTCGCCGGAGGCGATGTAGCGGGCGACGCTCTCGGTGGTGGCGCCGATGCGGGCCAGCTCATACTCGTGGATGGCGCCGGCGCCGTTCATGGCCACGTGCGTCAGCAGGCCGCGCTCCATCAGGTCAATGATGTGGCGCGACACGCCCGCGCGCAGCACGTGCGCGCCCATCATCAGGATCACCGCCTTGTTGCCGCCTCGCGCGCGGCGGATGCGGCCGGCCAGCCGCGCCATGTCCTCGCGCGGACCGTCCCAGGGTGGCGCCGGATCGTCCGGCGCCAGCCAGTGCGACAGTTCCAGGTCGTGGGTCCGCTCACTCAGCGGCCGAAGCTTCAGGCGGGTGCGGTCGAACTGCGGATAGCGGGGCTTGTTCATGTTCTTGAAAAAGATAATCGAGCAGGCGGCCGGCTTCCAGGAAGTTCGGAATGATCACCTGCGCGCCCGCCTCGATCAGGCGCAGGCGCTTCCACTCGTTCACGCGGCCGCATTCGGGCTCGTCAGTGGCGACGCCGACGGCGATGCCGCCGGCCTCGCGCGTGTTTTCAATTTCAACGAAGCCGTCGCCGAACGAGAGCAATTCGCCCGGCGCCAGGCCTTCCTCGGAAATCAGGCCCTGGATCAGGATACGCTTGGAAAAGCTCTTGTAGTCGTCGAGCGCGCCGCGGATGCCGCCGTTGAAGAACGGCGCGACGCCGAGCAAGCGCGCCTCGTCCTGCATGTAGATTTCGTCGGTGCCGCTGGCGAGATACAGGCGCAGGCCGCGCCCGCGCAGCCCCTCGAGCAGCCGGCGCGCGCCGGGCACCATCATGCTGTCGGGCGATATCTCGCCTCGGCGCAGCGCTTCCACGCGGTGGCGGATGTGACGCCAAAGCCGCTGGTGATAGACGCGCTTGTATTCCAGCGGGTCGCGCGGCGTTCCGCCGCGGCGCGCCACCTGGCCGGCCAGCTCGATCATCTGGTAGATCGTCTGTTTGCCGGTGAGGCGCGTCACGAAATCCATGACCGTGGCGCGCAGGTCCGCTTCGCTCTCGCCGGTCTTCAGCTCGGCGAGCGCCTCGACCATCATCGGCGCCATCACCTGCTCCCAGCCGGAGCGGATCAGCGAAATGGTGCCGTCAAAATCAAACAGCACCATTCGCGCGCGCGCGGCCGAAGCGCCCGTCTGCACCACCTCGATGCTGCCGGCCTCCACAAAGCTCATAGCCAATCCTCAGTGGCCCAGTCCCAGCGCGAATCTCATTGTGGGGCAGTCCTCCAGGACTGCGCCGGACCTCCCAGGTCCGGCCCCGGCCCGGGCGGGACGTGGACGTCCCACGCAGGCGTGGGCGCCCGCCACACACGGCCATCACCATTCAATCGTCTCGAATAGTTCGACCGCGGCAGCGTCAGCAAGCGCCAGATCGGCCTCGGTTTCCGGATG
>JBKKAI010000679.1:0-5406 GCA_046714815.1 Terriglobia bacterium
GCGCCCAGGCGCGCGCCGGCGTGGGTGATCCCCTGGCCGAATCCACGCTCGGTGGCCGGCAGCCAGTAGGAGAGCGCGCGGGTAGCGGTGGGAAAAGCGCCTGACTCTCCCAGGCCGAACAACAGGCGGGCGGCATACATGGACCAACGGTTCCAGGCCAGCGCGGTAACCGCAGTGAACGCCGACCACCAGATCACGATGATGGTCAGCACGCGCCGCGGCCCGAACCGGTCGCCCGCCCACCCCCCGGGAATCTGGAACAGCGCGTACGACCAGCTAAAAGCGCTGAAGATCCACCCCATGGTCATGCGGTCGAAGCCGAACTCGTCGCGGATCGCCGGCGCCGCATGCGAAATGCAGATGCGGTCCATGTAGGTGATCATGTAGAGGGCGACGGTGAGCCACAGCACCCGGTGGCGGATGCCGCTGGGGCGCTCGGCGCCGGGCACAGGCTGCGCAGAGAAAACCATGGCGGGCAAGGACTACACTGCGGGGGCAATGTAGCACAGGCCCCTGTGACCACGGCGCTGTTTTTTGGAAGGACTACCGCAGCGAAAAATCCACTTCCTCGATCGTCACCACTCCCAGCGGCTCGCCGTTGACCAGGATCGGCTGATATTGCCACTGCCGCACCGCTGCGACCGCGGCCTCCACCAGAAGTGGATGCCCGGCCAAAACCCTCACACTTTCCACCAAGCCGCTCTTAGCCACAGTGACCTCGAGGAGCACGACCCCCGCCACGCCGGCGCCTTTCGCCAGTGGCGGATACTGCGGGAGCACGCGGTGAACCACTCTGGCGCCCTGCCTTGTCGTCACGACCGGGGGAGCTTCGGAAAGTCCGGGCGGCGACAGTATCCGAACCGAGTCTCTGTCGCTGCCTTCCGGCCCGAGGGCGAACTCGAGCTCGACCATCCCAAATGCCTGAGCAGGCGCCCCGTTCAAAACCTGCGGCTCGAACTTCCACTTTCGCACGGCATCCATCGCCGCTTCCATCAATAGTTCATGGCCGCTGATGAGACGTACCTGATCAACCAAACCGCCTGCTGAGACATTGATCTCGATCTTCACCCGACCCTGAATCCGTGCCTGCTTCGCCAGCGGCGGATACGGGGGGACGATCCGGCCGATCAGTCTTAACCGGGGTTCACTCGGCGACTGTGACAGCGGCGCACTGCCGCCATCCAGAACGAAATTCACGGTGACCTCGGACTTCACTCGGACTGGCTCGCCGTTCAAGAATGTCTGCCGGTATTTCCATTGGCGCACCGCCTCTAACGCCGCCGTCGCCAGGATCGGGTGACCGCTGATAACACTCAGTGATTCGACCGATCCGCCTGTGCCGATAGTCGCGTCCAGCCTGACGCCTCCCTGGATGCGCGCACCCTTGGCCAGCGGTGGATACTCCGGAGGCACATGGTGGATCAGTTTTGACTGCAGCACCTGTCCGCCAATAGCAACTGTTTTGGGGCTGTCCTGTCCCAGGCAGGACGAAACCGCGAGCAAGCATACAGGGATCGAATAACGCAGCTTGGGCATCGGCAGAGCCTCCCAACTCATTATAGGCACCACAACCGGGCTTGTCGTTCCCTGAATTACTGGGTCAAATTGAAGTGCACGTCAATCGTAGTTTCGACGCGGACCGGCTCGCCGTTCACGTCGGTATCAACGAGCACGGCCACGGATGTACAAGTCCTCCTGTTTCCAGCCGCGCTCGGAGCCGGCCGCCGGCTTGAAAAGGCCCCGCTGGCGGCGCTTCTGCCGCTCCGTGGCCCGGTCGAACAGAGCCAGTCGCTCAGAGACCTGAAGCTCCCGGTCGCGCCGCGCCGGCAGCACGCGAATCATGCGCTGCCGCTTGCTGGTGATTTTCGCCATCTCCCTACTTTAGCAAAACATTTTCGCTGAATCGGTTTGCCTTCCGGCGAGCGGCGGCCTTATTGTGAACAGTCGTGGCCACCCTGCAACTTGCCCCTTGGTTCCTTTCGGCGGCCCTGGCGCTGGGAGGAGACGCGACGATTCCCGGAGCCGTCACCACGCCTTACCCGACCATCATCAACCTCAGCGTGGAATGGAAGATCGAGGGAGACGACAACCTGAACGGAGTGGTTGCGGTGCGCTACCGGAAAGCAGGCGAGACCCGGTGGCACGAAGCGATGCCGCTGCGGCGCGTTCCGGCGGGCCAGAGCATTGGCACGCGCCCCATTTATTCCTGGGAGAACAAGCATTCCGGCAGCCTCTTCGATCTCCAGCCCGGTACGGGCTACCAGATTCATCTGAAACTGAGCGATCCCGACGGCGGCACAGCCGAGCGGATGGTCGCGGCGCGCACACGCCCGGTTCCCCGCGCGGCGGCCAAGGCCAGAACGCGGACCGTGACCCCTGCGACGATTGATTCGGCGCGGCCCGGCCAGACGCTGCTGCTCGCGCCCGGCGACTACGGGCACTTCCGGCCCGCCGTTGACGGCGAACCGGGACGCCCCATCGTCTATCGGTCGGCCGACGGCGGCGCGGTCTTCGACCGCATTACGCTGGACGGCCGCAGGCACGTTTATCTGGAGGGCCTCACCGTCAGGGCCTCGGCCGGCGAAGCCAACCGCAGCGGAACGGCCATCAGCCTGAACGGCGCAGAACACTGCGTCGTGCGGCGCTGCCGGATCAAAGCGGTCTACGGCGTGCGCGCCGAGCGCCCGCCCGGCTGCCGCAACTGCTACGTCGCCGACAATGTCGTGGAGGGCGTCAACCCCTGGGCCGACGAGGCCATGGGCGCCTCGGGCAAGAACATCGGCGAGGGCATCCAGCTCGCCGGTCCCGGCAACGTGATCGCTTTCAACCGGGTCACCGGTTTCCGCGACTGTATCTCCACCATGGAAGAAACGGCCGCCTTCGACCAGATTTCCGTGGACATCTATAACAATGATATTGACACCGGCGTTGATGACGGCATCGAGGCCGACTTCTGCTACAGCAACTGCCGGATCGTGCGCAACCGCATCACCAATTCCTTCATGGGCCTGAGTTCGCAGCCCGGCCTGGGCGGGCCGACCTACTTCATCCGCAACGTGATGTACAACATCATCAACGCACCCTTCAAGCTGCACCGGTTCAGCCGGGGAGACGTGGTGCTTCACAACACGACGGTGAAAATCGGCGACGGAATGGCCTGCTTGACAGGCCAGCCGTTCGACCACGCCTACTTTCGCAACAACCTCTCGATCGGCGGAGCACCCGGACTGGTGAAGTGGGGCGGTTATGGGGCCGGCTCGGGGAGGGCGGCCAATCTGGTGGCCCACGGACCGCATTGCAGCTTCGATTATGACGCTGTGGGCACGCACGAAATGCCGTTCGACGCCCGCATCGGGGGCCGCGACTTTTCCGACGTCGAGCCGCACGGAATCCGCGTGGACCTGGGAGTGTTCGAAGGCGTCGAGTTTCCCAGCCCGCCGTTGCCCCAGCGCCAGCCCGCCGATCTGCGGCCGCGCGCCGGCTCCAAGGTGGTGGACGCGGCGCTGCCCCTCGCCAACGTCAACGATCAGTTTCTCGGTAAGGGGCCCGACATCGGCGCCTACGAGGCGGGCCAGGAGCCGCCGGTCTACGGCCCGCGACCTGAAGGCCAGGACGAAAGCTCGCCCGCCCGCCGGCTTCGAGTCGCCCGGCCCCGTGTTCGATAAACGCGCGCCCGTAGGGAGACCCTGAGCCAGAATCAGATAGTAGCGGCTCTCCTCGAGCGAGCCTTCGGCGATATTCAAGAAGCGCGCCTTGTCCGGTTTGCTCCGTTTGTGTTTTGCGGGTCGGCAGATGGCAACGCTGGTTTACCGGAGTGCGATGGTCACGGTCTTCGACGTCACGCCGTTCTGCGTGATGACCAGCGGCACGGAACCGCCCGCTGTGACGCCCTGCGGGATGCGCGCGTTCACCTGGTACAGCCCGACCAGGCCGGGGACCAGGCCGGCGAACTCCACGGTGGCCGCGCGCCCGCCGATCGTCACCGTGACCGGGACCGTCACGCGAGAGAGCGGATCAGCCGCGGCGGCAGCTCCGGTCGGGACCGCCGGCAGCACTGTGCCCAGGCCCGTGGCGTAAATCACCACGACATCGCCGGGCGCCGCGGGATTGCTGGTATCCACCAGGCGATTGGCCACATCCACCACAACGCCCTGCCCGGTGCCGGTCTGGCTGACGGTGAATATCCCCGGCTGCGCTTCCACCAGCGTGACCGAGCCCGGCGCCGAGGCCGAGTTCCGGCCGCTGACCACCAGCGAAGTGGAGCGCACCGAAAGCAGCTCGAACGGCACCTGCGCGTTCACCTGGCCATTGTCGGCATAGAACAGCGGCACGTCGATGCCGCCCATCGTTACGCGCAAATCACCCAGCGAGCGGGGCAGCGGCACGGTGGTAGCACCGCTGATGCCGGTGGCCATGTTGTTACCGAACAGCGAAAAGATCATGCCCGGCGCCAGCGGCCGGAAACGCTCGAAGCTGGCTGCATTCACCCAGCCATCCCGGAACAGCAGCGGCAGCGCGCTGGAGCCGCCCAGCGTGCCAGCCAGTTGTGTCACGCCGTCCTCCAGGCCCACCGCGACGCCACGCATGGTTACGCCGACCGAGCCGCGCACGGCCGGCCCCCAGGTGCCGGCATAGTATCCGTCGCGCAGGTTCTGCAGGACCAGCGGCGGATCGCCGTTGCTGAACGATGCGGTGAGGGTAGCCGTTCTGACCGGGACGCCGCAGTCATCCACTGCCTGCGTCAGCAGCGGAATGGGCCAGCCGATGTCAAGGTTGAAGCGGTTGCCCAGGCGCGTTTCCACCAGCACCATGCGGCGCGCGGTGCAGTCAGACGATTGCGCATTGCGGATTGCGGGTTGCGGCTGATCGGAAAGCGGAGCAGGCAGCCGTGGAAGAGATGAGGTGGCGGCGCCGGCCGCGACGACCAACGCGACGGCCACTTCCTGCGTGATGCCGGTGCCGAAGGCCAGCGAGACGGTGCCCAGGTAGACGCCGGCCGCCAGTCCCGCCGGCTGCGCCTGAACCGCGATGCTCGCCGTTTCCGCTGAGCTGAGAAGGACGCCCTGCTCCGGCGAGACGCTGAGCCAGTTGCCGCCCGCCGCGGCGCGCGCGCGCGCCAGAAACTGCAGCGGCTGCCCTCCGGTGGAAGCGATGGCGATACTTTGCGTCAGTGCGCCGGCGCTGCCGGCCGTTGTCGTGAAAATCACACCCAGCGGGTTGATCGTGCCCACCGGAAGCGAGCCGCGCGCCAGCATGTTCACCA
Source organism: Terriglobia bacterium (assembly GCA_046714815.1). Taxonomy (GTDB): domain Bacteria; phylum Acidobacteriota; class Terriglobia; order JAJPHL01; family JAPKYU01; genus JBKKAI01. Next base: position 5,264 of record JBKKAI010000679.1, read on the forward strand.
GCACGATGGCCGTCTGCGGCGAGTTCAGCGCGCCCGGCGCCGACAAGGTCAGCAGCGCGACCTGCACGCCGGCGCGCAGCCGCGACGGGTCCACTTGCAGGGCCACCGGCGACGCCGGCCGGCCGGCGTCGCTCGTGCCGGAG
>JBKKAI010000680.1:0-10790 GCA_046714815.1 Terriglobia bacterium
GTCCCTTCCCCCTTTGGCCTGAATCGGAAAGACGTAATGCGCCCCGCGGCGGTCCACTCCGATGTAGATTTCATCCGTCTCGACCTGGCCCACATTGGGCAGGGCGGTCCGCAGATGGCTCTGAAGAGAGTAGCAGGCCACGCCGGTGAAGATGTCGATCAGGCGGTTGTAGCGCAATTTGGCTAGTAGCGCCTGCTCATCGGAAAGCGCATACATTTCGATGACGCCCGGTGTGGAGTCGGGAATTTTTGTCTCCGCCATCATTTTCGCCGGCACGATCGTCTGCTCGGCCACGGCGACGAACGCGTAACGCGCCCTTCCCGCGGGCCGGATGATCCAGCTTTCTCCGGCAGGGGCCTTGGCGCGTATCGATTCCGGCAGCAGGGCACGGTATCGAAAGCTGTAAAGCAGGTCGCCCAAATTCTTCGGGAGATTGATCCGGAGTTTCCTGGCGCCGCGGACGATGTCTTCCCGTTCGAAAGGGACTTCGCGCGATCCCTCTTTGTAACGGCTGAGAAAGATATGCTCGATAATCCGGGTGTACCGGTTCCTGGAAGTCAACGGATCGACTCCGAACGTGGGAAGCCGGGCCAGCGCAGGACGACCACCTCTTCGCGTAACTGCTCCTTCGTCGCAGTAGCCAGACGGGTGCGGAACAGGTCGATGCCGGCGAGTTCATATCCGAGCGTCTGCGCGATATCGGCCAACAATTGGCCTGTCCGGATCATGACGCGCAGGTAGGAGGCCTGGTCGCCCACGACGTAGGCCAATTGCGCGCCGGGGCGGAGAACAGCGCGCAGGTCGGAAAGGTGGCGCGCCATTCCACCGAAGTAGAGCCGGGTGACACGCGCGTACAGGCGCTCGAAGCCGGAGGTCTTACCCATCTCAATCCTGCGCGCTTCGATAGCGTCCGCGATCCTCTGCACCTCGGGATGTTCGCGGATCCAGCGGTCGTCGTCATCGCTCTTGTACACGCTCCGGGTGTTGGAACGCACCAGGTTGTTCTTGAGCGCGCGGAGATCAGCTTTTTCGCGGACGAAGCCGAGCAGAACCGACTCGAGGCGCGTCGTGCGGGTGTAGTCCTTTTCGTTCGGATAGGGCGGCGATGTGATCACCGCGTCAATCGAGCCGGCATCGACTGCTTCCAGGATTCGCCGCGAGTCCGCATGGCGAACAACGGCGGGAGTGCGATTCTCGGGACGCAGGCCGCCGAGATCGCGCGCCATCACGCGAACTCCCGCCAGCCAACTGGCGACCACCGCTGCATCTTTCTTGGCGGGCCCCACGCCGACTTCGGGGCCAAACTGCAGGTTGCTGATGGATGAGACCAGCGCCTTGGAAAGCGCGAGGAGCTCGTGGTCGGTGTAAAGAGGATCGTGGTGGCGGCGCAGGCATTCCAGCAAGACCAGGGCCTTGTGCAGCGGCAGCGGGCTGATGGAATCGGCCAGCAGCAGCTTCGCTAAATCGGGTGGCAGGCGGCGAAGACCGGTGAATGCCTTTCCCTTGCAACCCTGGCCCGCTTCGAAAAGCGGAAGCGGGTCGTCTTCAATTCCTTCCGCGCGCAGTTTTTCGAGGGCGATGGCGGCGATGCTTCCGGCGTGCTCCAGCAGGCCGTTCGGGTCGGGATTCCAGTCGACCTTTACCCGGCTGGCGAAATGCGCCACCGGATTGGCTTCCACGCCAACGCTCGGGATGCCGAGTTTCTTGCATTCCACGAGCGTCGTCCCCGTCCCGCAAAATGGATCGAGGACGCGGTGGCGGGCGTCGACGCCGAATCGCCGAAGATACTGACGGACCAGGTGAGGGGGGAAGGACAGGACGAAACGATACCAATCATGCGCGGCTCGATCCTCGGGAAAGATCCGGTTCATTTCCGAGGGGCTGACCCGTGCGCCTGAATCCAGGGGAACCGTTTTTCCGGCCATCGGAGATATCGTCATTTTCACCGTTAAGGAACAGTCCCGTCAATCTGCATTGTATTCCTGGAGCGCGGCAGCGGCCCTCAACGCGCCTGGTATGGGCCGTGCACCGCGGTTACCTTGAAGCTCTCCGAGGTGTCGTCGAGGATGATCACGCGGAAGGATTCGCCGCCCGGAGCCACCCTCACCACGATGTGCCCCTGAGAACTCTTGAGCTGGTCGAGCAACTCGCCGATCACCTGCTTGTTGGCCTCCAGCATGTTGGTCGCGAAAACGTCGCGCGGCGACGGGTAAAGCCGCCGGGAATACATTCGCGCCAGCACGTCGTGGCCGGGGTGGTCCGACGACCAGACGGGAATGATCCAGACCTGCGGGCGAAGAGCGCTTACGAAATACGGGTTGGTGGAATCCCGGTTTCCGTGGTGGTTTAGCACCGCCACCTCCACCGGCCCCACCGCCTGGGCGACCGGCGTTTCTATATCGTGCCAGATGGGGCCGCCCGGCTGCACGTTTCCCGGCATGTCGCCACCGGTGTAGTAGTCGAACTTCCCGTAGCTGATACGGATCGCCATGCTGCACATGTTTTCGGTGGGCCAGTCTTCCCGGGGGAGCTTGTCGAGCGGCGGAAACTGCTGCCGGGTGTTGTTCGCCACCCCGGTCCAGACCTCGCCATTGGCGGCGATGTTGCGGACCTCGAAGTTCCGATGCTTCCCGGCATCGCGCAGCAGCACGACCTGGTCGTTGCGGCCCGGCTGCAAGCGTTCCACTTTCATCTGGTTCTCTTCGGTTTGCCGCTTCAGAAAGGCCCGATAGTTGTTCATGATCGAGTCGGTGAGCGGATCGGGAAACTTGTAGTCGGGCCAGCCCCGGTCAAGCATCTTGCGTATGCGGATGTGCTCGCCCACCTCGGTGATCCCGGTCAGCTTGTAGCGGCCGGCCGGGGACTCCCGGGCCTCGGGATACAGCGAGCCCATATGATCGCCGTGGAAATGGGTGATGTAACCGTAATCGAGAACGGGTTCCCGGTCATGCTTCAGCATGTGGCGGACGTAACGGGCGATCCACTCGCCGGCGTTGCGGGAAGCGTCGGGCCGTGGAGCAGTGCCGCGAGGCGGGACGTTGCCGCCCCAGCCGGCGTCCACCAGCAGCGTGGTGCCATCGGGAAAAATGAAGAAGGCGGAGTTGCCCCTGCCGGTATTGATCTGGTGGATGTCGAGCGTTCCCGGCGTCCACGCGGGCAGCGCCTGGCCGGCGACCTGGGCAGTGGCCGGAAGCGCCGCCGCCATCATCACGAACAACAGGGTCAGCCTCGCGAACCGCTCGCGCCGTGAGACCCTTCCTGCTTGCCGTCGCTTCATCGTGCGTGCCTCCCGTCAATTGGCTTGTGACCGCCCGGCCGATATTGTGCTAGTTTCAGCGCATGAACACACGGCCAGCCCCTCGCGACGGATTGACCGACTGCCACGTTCATCTCGCTGCCCTGCCGGAGGGTGACAACGGCTGCTACATCTCTCCCAAGATGCTCAAGAGCCCGCTGTTCCGCTTCCTGATCTGGCAGCATGGGCTGGACCTGCGCGCCGCCCGGCACAGCAATCAGAAGTATATCAACGACCTTCTCGCCGAGCTGCGAGGTTCGCGCTACGTCGCGCGGGCGGTGCTGCTGGCAATGGACGGCGTCTACGGCCAGAACGGGAACGCGGACCTGACGAACACCGACTTTCTCGTCAGCAATGACTACGTGCTCCAGGTGACTAAGTCGTTTCCCAACGATTTTCTGGCCGGGGTGTCGGTGAACCCCATGCGCGGGGACGCGGTGGAAGAAGTCCAGCGGTGCGCCGAGGCCGGCGCCAGCCTGGTGAAAGTGTTGCCAAATGCGCAGCAGTTTGACCCCGGCGACCGGCGGTTCATTCCCTTCTACCGCGCGGTGGCTCAAACCGGCTTGCCGCTGCTCAGCCATGTCGGCTACGAGTTCAGTCTCATCGGTAAGGACCAGTCGGCCGGCGATCCGGAAAAGCTGCGGGTGCCGTTGGACGAGGGTGTGACGGTGATCGCGGCGCATGGCTGCAGCTACGGCCTGATCTTCCGTGAGAAGTTCTACCCGACGTTCCTGGATCTGGCGCGCCGTTACAAGAACTTCTTTTCCGATATCTCGGCCCTGACGCTGCCCAACCGGGTCGGCATGCTGATCCGCCTGCGAAACCAGGCGGATCTGCACGACAGGCTGCTGTTCGGCACTGATTTCCCGCTGCCGGTGTTTCGCTGGCCCTGGTGGGGCCGAAGCGGCTCTCCTGGATTTCGGGAAATCCTGGGCGCTAAAAACCGCTTCGACCGGCAGTACCTGGTGTGCAGGCAGATTGGAATCCGCTTCGGTTCGCTCGAACAACTTCTCCCCGCCAACCGCCGGTGACCGCCCCAACCGACGGCGACGGATTTGAACGCCATCACTGCTGATATAATTTCGGGCGTGGAAAGCAGCCCGACAGGAACGGCGGCGGCCACCGGGATGCTGGCGCGCTACGAGCCGGTGATCGGCCTTGAAGTGCACGTGCAGTTGCAGACCCGCTCCAAGATCTTCTGCGGCTGCGCGACGCGCTTCGGCGCCGCCCCCAACAGCCAAGTCTGCCCGGTGTGCCTGGGCCTGCCCGGCGCGCTGCCGGTGCTGAACCGCGAGGCGGTGGCCATGGCAGTGAAGGCGGCGCTGGCGCTCAACTGCCGCATCAACCCCTTTTCCCGGTTCGCGCGCAAGAATTACTTCTATCCCGATTTGCCCAAGGGCTACCAGATCTCACAGTACGACCAGCCGCTGGCCGAGTTCGGAAGCGTGATGATCGCCGCCGGCGGGGAATCAAAGCGCATCGGCATCACACGCGTGCATCTGGAGGAGGACGCCGGCAAGAGCGTCCATGACGGCTTCCCCGACTCTGCCCGGCGCACCTACGTGGACCTGAACCGCTCCGGCGTGCCCCTGATAGAGATTGTCAGCGAGCCGGATTTCCGCAGCTCGGACGAGGCCTATGACTACCTGACGCGGCTGAAGGAAATCCTGCTGTACATCGAGGTGAGCGACTGCAACATGGAGGAGGGCAGCCTGCGCTGCGACGCCAACGTATCGGTGCGTCCGCGCGGCGCGCCGAAGTTCGGCGTCAAGGCCGAAGTGAAGAACCTGAACTCGTTCCGCTTCCTGCAGAAGGCGCTGGATTATGAGATCAGCCGGCAGGCCGCGGTGCTCGAAGAGGGCGGCACGGTCTTGCAGGAAACGCGGCTGTGGAACCTCGACGAGCAGAAGACCGTGGGGATGCGCAGCAAGGAGTTCGCGCACGATTATCGCTATTTCCCCGAGCCGGACCTGATGCCGTTGGTGATCAGCAAAGCCTGGCGCGAGCAGGTGCGCGCGACGCTGCCGGAACTGCCCGAGGCGCGCCGCCGGCGCTTCATCGCCGCCTACGGATTGCGCGAATACGACGCGGGCGTGCTGACCGGCTCGCGCGCCCTCGCCGACTACTTTGAGGAGGCCGCGCGAAACGCGGCTTCGGACAAGGCTGCCCAAGGCGCCGGAGCGGCAGGGGAAACCGCCCGCGCCGCCGCCAACTGGGTGCAGGGCGACCTGCTCGGCGCGCTCAACGCCGCCGGCCGCGGCATCGAGCAGTCACCTGTCTCCGCCGCTCAGCTCGGCGAACTGGTGCGGCTGATCCACGAGGGCGTCATCTCCGGCAAGATCGCCAAGGGTGTGTTCGAAAAGATGTTCGCCGGCGGCCAGAGCGCCCGCGACGTGATCGCCGCCGAGGGGCTGGCCCAGATCAGCGACCCGGCCGCGCTCGAACAGGTGATCCGCGACGTGATCGCCGCCAATCCCCGCCAGCTCGATCAGTACCGCGGCGGAAAGAGCGGCGTCTTCGGTTTTTTCGTTGGCCAGGTGATGAAAGCAACGCGCGGGCAGGCCAACCCGGCGCTGGTCAATGACCTGCTCAAGAAACACCTCGGTTGAAGCCGAATCCAGCTCAGGAGGTGTTAATAGCGATCAGGTTTACGCCCAGGCCGTTGTAATTGGAGTTGCCCGCCGCCGTGATCATGTTGATGTTGTTGAAGCGGTAGGTGAGCGATAAAGCCAAGTCCCGTTTCAGCTCAACTGCGCCTGTTGGACTTGTCCGGTGTTGCCTTGTGTCTGCGCGAAAACCGGTGTGGCGGCGAGGAACACCGCCATCCAGAGGGATGTTTTGCTCATGGCTTGTTCGTACGCGGGCTCGTGAGCGGAATGATCGCGGGGTTGGGCTGTCCTTCGTGGACAGTGACCAGGCTGCCGTCAGGGATGTTGCGGAAAGTCTGGCGCGCGCCGCTGGGCCAGATCACCTCGAGCGTTTCGGCGCGGGCGGCGGCGTCCAGGCCGAAGGTGAGCGGCAGCTCGCTCTGCGAGCAATAACTGGAGCCGCTTTTCACCATCTGCCATTGCGCGCGGCCGGCGGCGGTCACGCGCGCCACCGCGCCGATGGCCGAACGGTTGCTTTTCGATCCCTTCAGGACCACGCGAAGAAAGCCGTTGCGGTTACCGCCGTCGTTACGGAAGAGAAAGGCGGGGCCGCCGTTGGTGGCCATCAGCACGTCCAGATCGCCGTCGCGGTCGTAGTCGGCATACGCCGCGCCGCGGGCCACCACCGGGCGGTTCAGATCGGCGCCCACGCGGCCGGTGACCGGCTCGAAGCGCCGGGCCGTCCCCACCGTGACGTTTCGAAAAAGGTGCGGCGGCTGCGCGTAGCGCACGCGCGGCTGCACGCGGTGGATGTCGTCCTCGATGTGCCCGTTGGCGACGAACAGGTCCTGGCGGCCGTCGAGGTCGAAATCGAAGAAGAACAGGCCGAAGCCGAGGGTCAGCAGGCTGGTTCGGCCGACGGCCGAGGCCGGCGCTTCGTCAATGAAGAGTCCGTTGCCCTCGTTGTGGTAGAGGCCCAGCATCTGGTTGGAGAAGTTGGCGATGGCCACGTGCGGCCGGCCGCTCGCGTCGTAGTCGGCCCAGTCCACGCCCATCCCGCCGCGTGCCACGCCGTCTTCGCTGAACGCGATGCCGGCGGCCACGGCCCGCTCGGTGAACGTGCCGTTGCGGTTGTTGCGATAGAGCTTGTTGGGTTGCGTATCGTTGGCCACAAAGATATCCGGCCATTCGTCGCCGTCGTAATCGAGCACCGCGACGCCCAGCGACTTGCTGGTGGGGTCGGCCAGCCCGGCGCGCTGCGCCGTGTCTTCGAAGCGCCCGCCGCCAAGGTTGCGGAAAAGGCGGGAAACCGTGCCGGGATACGACTCCGGCGTGCAGTAGGATTTCTGTTTGCCGTCGAGCGTGCAGTGCAGGTCCTTTTCCGGCGACCACTTCACGTAGTTGGCCACAAACAGGTCCAGCCGGCCGTCGCGGTCGTAATCGAGCCAGGCGGCGCTCGATCCGAAATTGGCGTTCTGGATGCCCGCGGCGCGGGTGACATCCCGAAACGTCCCCTTGCCCTCGTTGTGGAACAGCCGGTCGCCTTCGAGCGCGGTGATGTAGAGATCCTCGTAGCCGTCGTTGTCGTAGTCGCCGGCGGCGACGCCCATCGCGTACATTTCGACCGCGAGGCCGGCGGCGCGGGTCACGTCGCTGAACGTTCCGTTGCGGTTGTTGCGATAGAGCGCGGGCAGAGAGGTGGCGCGCTTATGGCCGGGGAAATCGCGCCCGTTCAGCAGCAGGATGTCGGGCCAGGCGTCGGCGTCAAAATCCACGAAGGCGCAGCCGGAACCCATCGTTTCCGGCAGATATTTCTTCCCGAAGGCGCCGGTATTGTGGCGGAAGCGGATACCGGCCGCGGCGCTCACGTCGGTGAAACGCGGCAGATCCTGGGCCGCGGCAAGAAGGGCCGCTGCCGGCAGCGCGAAGCACAACAGCAACAGAGCGAGGCGGCGGGTCATTTCTTTGAGCCGAGCGTGGAAAGCAGTAGCACTACGAGAACCAGGATGACCAGCCCCGTCATCATTTTCCGCCTCCGCTCATTTTCCGCCTCCGCCCGACACTGCCTGCTTTGCCGGCGCCGCGCGCGTGTCGCGAAGCGGGTTGGCATCCGGGCGCTGGTTTGCGTACCGGCCGGGCTGGGCCACGCCGGTATGCTCATGGATCATCTGCCGTTCGTTGTTGTCTTCGGGGTTGAGACGGCGGTAATCGCCGGTGATGGCCTGCGCGGCCTCGTCGGCCTTGAAGCGGCGGTAGAGTTGTTCCTCGCGCGCCGAGCGCTCGGCATCGCCCAGGCCGCGGTAGCACAGCATCAGCGTGTAATGGGCCATCACGTCTTCCGGGTCAATGCGCAGCACGCGCTCAAGCGCCGCGACGGCCTCCGGATACTTGCGCTGCAGGAAGAGAATACGTCCCATCTGGTTGAGCGCTACGCGGTCGCGCGGGTACTTCGCCTCCACCTGGCGCAGCGATTCGAGCGCGCCATCGTAATCGCCGTCGGCCTTGCGCACCAGCGCCTGGAAGAAGTGCGTCCGCGGCAGAGCGGGGGCAATCTCGAGCGCGCGCGCCAGCCAGGACCTGGCTTCGCCGGTATTGCCCTCCTGGATGTGGGCGCGGGCCACGTTCAGCCAGCCGTCGGCGTATCCGGGTTCGGCCTCGGTGACGCGGCGGAACGCGGCCACGGCGCCTTTCAGGTCGCCCTGCAGCAGCAGCCCGATACCGTAGTCGTTCCAGCGCTCGCGGTCCTCTTTGCGCGCCACCGGCTTCCATTCCGGCGCGGGCGCGCGCGCGTCGGCCACCTGAAGCTCGGCGGTGGCCTGGGCCATCACTACCACCGGCACGTCGGGGATGGTCCGCAGGGCGCCGGAGACCCGCGAGAGGTCGCCCGTGAACAGGAAATTACGATCGTCAAAGTGCTTGCCGAACAACGTGCCTGGTTGCCCGCCTTGTTGCGAAGGATCGGGCACGCCGCCATAGGCGAAGTTGGTGTAGTACCAGGAGAACTTGCGGTAGTTGACGCGCGCCTCGAGGCGGATGCTGCCTCGGGCGTCGGGCGGAATCTTCAGGCGAAAGCGCACCGTGTCGGCCGCGCCGGGCGGGATCAGGCGCACGTACAGCGTCGAACGGGCGTGAAACGCGTTGCGTTTGTTGATGGGATTGCCGTGCGCGTCGAGCAGGAACGCGCGGTAGAAGTGCGCGCCCTTTTCCACTGGGCCGTTGCCGTCTTCGAGGGCGCCGCTCCAGAAGATGACCCGGCCGCGGTCATCGGTGGCCTTCAACTCGGTCCAGACGTCGAAGGAATCCACCGTGCCGCCGGGGAAGAAATGGCCCACCTTGCGCGTGCGCACCACTACGTCCACACGAACGTCCTCACCGCGGCGCACCACGGGCCGCACCACGTCAATCGGGCCGACGGCCTCTGGCTGGGCCGGCCCGGCCGCCCCGCGCGCGCCCATTTCGGCTTCTTCGCCCACGGCGAACGTGGTGGCGGCGCGCGGCGTGTCGCCGGGCGCCGCGCCGGGCGCCCCGGGCGTTGCACCGGTGGTGGAATGGCCCGGGGCCGCGCCCCGTGCGATACCAAAAATATCCACACTGATCTGCTTGTCCTTGAGAAACGCCTCGGTTATTTGCAACTGCTCGGCATCCTGGTTGGCGAACGGTACGGCGGTGTTCGCCGCCGGGAAGCGGTGCGAGTGCACCAGCCCGTCGTGGCTGCCGGCATCGCGGGAAGCAACCAGCGGCATGTGGCAATCGGTGCAGGTCTGCGGCTTTGCCGGGTAATAGAAAGACCGCGCGCCCTGTCCCGAAACCCCGCTGGCCTGCCAGTTGTCGTATTCGTTGAATCCGCGGATCCAGCGGTAGCTGTTCACCGGGACGTCGAGGTGCACCTTGTGACAGGTGGAGCAGAATTCGGAGCTGTCCAGGCGCATGAACGGCTTCATGAACGAGCGGCGGTGTGGCTCCGGATCGGCGTAAGTCACGAAGTCGTGCAGCGCCTTCACCAGGCGGTTCTCGCTGCGGGTGAGGTCGTGCAGCGGCGGGTACTCGATGCTGAAGCCGCCCTGGCCCATGGTGTCCTTCACCGAGACGATGGCGTGGCAGGACATGCAGCCCAGTCCGGCCTGCGCTTCAGGCGAGTGCACCTGGTCTTTGATCGGCGTCTCGAACTTGCCATTGAAGAACAGCGCGTGGTCATGGCAGCCGGCGCACCACTTCGAGGCCTGCACGCCGGCCGTCTCCTGCATGTACTCGATGGACTTGCGATAGAACTGGTTGTTGAACGAGCCGAAGTGGTGTACCGAGCTGTTCCACTGATCGTAGATATCCTGGTGGCAGCGCTGGCAGGCCTGCGACTCCATGAAGAAGTTCGAGGGAATGTACTTTCCGCTGGTGGTGTTTGCCGACGAAGGGAAGAATGGCCCGCGCGGCCCGTTGGCTTCTGCCTCCATGCTGGCGGGAACCACGAGCGGGTTCACGATACGGCTGCGCGGGTCGGGACGCGCGCGGCGGTACGCATACATCGCCGCGGGGAACAGCACGGCGGCCACCAGCAGCGCGGAGTAGGCGCGCCGCCGCAGCACGGTGGCGGCGAAGGCGGCGGCGATCAGCGCGGCGGCGATGTGCGCATAGAGCGCCCAGGAGTTCGCGCGCGTGGCTCCGGAAAGCGCCAGGAAGATTCCGAGCGCCCCGGCCGGAAGAAACACCAGCAGCAGCCCGCGCCCGCTGAACAGCAGCATCAGCAGCAGCGCCACGCCCAGCGCCACGTGCGCCAGCACGTTGCCGATGTAGAACAGAGAAGGAGTGGCAAACGCGGCGAGATACCCGCTGTTCGCCACCAGCAGCGCCAGCAGAGCCGTCGCTTTCCCCGGCGTTTTCCTGGGTTCCATCGTTAGCTGTCCATTATGCCA
>JBKKAI010000681.1:0-3664 GCA_046714815.1 Terriglobia bacterium
CGGCTTTCGGCGCCGGGCGAGGATCGCCCGGCGCGGGTCAGGAGACCCGCCCCACAATGCATGCTCACCCTATTTCGCGAGACTCAATAAGGCTGTCCCACGCGCTAGCGCGTCCAGCGAGCCAGCAACATGACCTTGCCGCTGGGAAGCGGGGCGACGTAGAAGACTTCGCCGGGAGTCACCACGAACAGGACGCCACGATGACGCGGGTCCAGGAAGGTCTGCTCGCGCCGCGCCAAAGCGCCTTTCAACCGATTCACCACGGCCGGTCCGTAGCCGCGGCAATCCTGTACTTTTGGCTCTGGAGCGGCTGCCTGCATTCCGGCCGACATCGTCGTTCCCAGACCCTCATCCCGCGTCCGTAAAGAATGACTCATTACACCCGGAGTGGCCATTGGTCACCGCATCCCTCTCCCCCAGGAGCATCCCCAGGCGGATCATCATTTTCCGCAGTCCTTCGCGCGTGATCCCGAGCGAAGCCGCGGCCACGGTCTTATTGTTTCGGGCGCGGCTCATGGCCTCCTGGATCAACAGACATTGCACCTCTTCAAACTGCGGGAAGGGATGCAGCCTCTTCAACGGCAAATCTGTAGCGGTCAGAGTCCTGGCCGTTCCCGGCAGGGCCAGCGCCGTGGCCTGAAAAGCCGGGTCTATCAGACGAATCAGCTCGGCGGCCAGGCGCAGCTCGATCGGGGCGAAGGGAACACGCCGGCGCCCGGTGGCGAGCAGAAACGCACAGCCCGGCGCGCGGAGCACGCCAAGAATGCCGAGAACGTGGGCCTCATGCTCGGCCGGCGCCTCGAAAAAAGAATCACGGTAGTAGCGAATCGAGGACTGGCCCGCTTCGGGTCCGATCCCCGCAGGCCCGGTAACAATCCGCTCTGCCTCTTCGGGGCTGAAGCCTTGCGACACGGTCAGGCCGGCGCCGTCCGAGGCGATCGCGCGGTCGGCGTCAACGACGCGAACGGCCATGCCCATGCCGCCGTAAAGAAGCGCCGGGAAATTGCCCACCGCCATCAGCAGGTTGGCGATCAGGGGCGCTCCGGCGCGTCCCAGCACTTGAGTGCGAATGTGGTCGGCCGATTTTTGCGTCATGCTCTTACCTCTTCCAGCACTTTTCGTTCGTGAACTATTTTGGCAGTCGTGAGCCAGTCTTGCGGCTAACGCGCGGGCCGTCAATGGCCTGTCAAGCCCTCGCTACATCACCGGGCAATCGCTGGGAAAGGCGGGACTTAAGACGGTTAGTGCCGATTTGATGTGCTAGACTTCGACCCAGAACGGAAAAAGTATGGCGGTCGGCGTCACCCCCATCATCGCCTTCGGTGTCTTTGAGCTGGATCTTCGCACCGGCGAGCTCCGCAAGAACGGAATCAAGATCAGGCTTCAGGAGCAGCCTTTTCGCATTCTGGAGATGCTGCTGGAACGCCCCGGCGAGATGGTGGGGCGCGACGAATTGCAGAAAAAGCTCTGGCCCGGCGGCGTTCACCTGGATGTAGACCACAGCATCAACAAGGCCGTGGGGAAGCTGCGCGAGGCGCTTTCTGATTCGGCCGACAATCCGCGGTTCGTGGAGACCATTCCGCGGCGTGGATACCGGTTCATCGCGCCGGTAAAGTCCGTTATCGCTTTGGCCCACACGGCGGCGGGGGATGATCTCGCACCGGCGGCCACCATCCCTGCCGCCGCGCCGGCGGAGCCGCGGCGCGGAAACGCCTGGCTCTGGCCGGTGGCCCCGCTGGGCCTGGCAATTGTTGTGGGCGCGCTGGTCCTGTTCGGCCTGTCGCGAACCGTGTCGCGCCGGACGCCGGACCCGGCGGGGCCGGCTATGACCACGGTGCCGCTCACCAGCTCTCCGGGCCGCGAGCGCTACGGCGCCCTCTCGCCGGACGGAAAGCAGGTGGCCTACGCCTGGACCGGAGAGGCGGGCGAGGAGTTCGATCTTTTCGTGAAGCCCATCGAGGCGTCGCGGCCGCTGCGGCTGACGTTCCATGCGGGCGAGGAATTCAGCCCGGCATGGTCGCCCGACAACCGGCAGGTGGCGTTTTACCGCCAGTCGCTCGAGAGACACGGCATCTTTCTGATTCCCGCGGCGGGCGGCCCGGAGCGGCCCGTCGAGCGCCAGGTCGGCTGGTCCCGCGCCGCGGGAAGCGGATTCGGAATGGCGTGGTCCCCCGACGGGCGCTCGCTGGCTATCGTGGACAGACTCTCGCCGCAGGCGGCGAACAGCATCTTCCTTCTCTCGCTGGACACCGGGGAAAAGCGCCGCCTGACAGTGCCGCCAGGCAGCTCGCAGTCCGACATGTTTCCCGCGTTTTCACCGAGCGGCGAAAAGCTGGCGTTCACGCGCACCAGCCGGCAGGCCAGTGACGTGTTTGTCGTGCCGGTAGACGATGGCGAGCCAAAGCAGCTCGCCGCGCCGAAGCAGCTCACCGTGAACGACACGGCGTTCGCCGGCCTGGCCTGGAGCGCGGACGGCCGCAGCCTGATCTATTCCTCGCGGCGCGCCGGCGGCGTCAGTCTCTGGCGGGTATCCGCGGAAGGCGGGCCGGTGGAGCGGGTTTCGGTGGGCGGCGATAATGCCCACTTCCCTTCCATTTCGCGCCTGGGCAACCGGCTGGTCTTTACCGAGATTTTTCTGAATACGAACATCTGGCGGGCGGAGGCGCGCGTTTCGGAATCCGGGACCAGGCCGGCGAGCCGGCTGATCTTTTCCACGCGCCGCGAAGACAGCCCCCATTACTCGCCGGACGGCAAACGAATCGTGTTTGCCTCCGACCGCTCCGGCTTCACCGAAATCTGGTCCTGCGACAGCGAGGGCCGGAACCCGGCGCAGTTGACCAACTTCCGCGGGCCGCTGGCCGGCAGCCCACGCTGGTCGCCCGACGGCCGGCTCATTACCTTCGATGCGCGCGCCCACGGCCAGCCCGACATTTACGTGATGCCGGCCGAGGGAGGCCATCCAACCCGCCTGACCACGGAAGGCGGCGAGGATGTGGTCCCGAGCTGGTCCCGCGACGGGCGCGCGATCTATTTCGCTTCGGACCGCGGCGGCAGCCTGCAAATCTGGAAAATGCCGGCGGCCGGCGGGCCGGCTGCGCCGATCACGAAGATGGGTGGCTTCGAAGCCTTTGAGTCGCCCGACGGAAAGTTTCTCTACTACACACGCCAGCGCGACGTAGCCGGGATCTATCGGGCGCCGGTGAACGGCGGCGAAGAAACTCCAGTGCCGGAACTGGCCGCCGCCGGATTCCGCCGCCACTGGACCGTTGGCGGCGGCGGAATTTATTTCCTGCCGCAGGATGCGGCGCAGCCGCGGACCATCCGGTTCCTGCCCTTCGCCGGCGGCCGCGCGGCGCCGGTGGCCGCTATCGAAAAGGCCCTGGTGGGCGGGCCGCCGGCGATGGCGGTTTCTCCCGACGGCCGCTGGCTGCTCTACACCCAGGTGGATCGGCGCGACGCCGACCTCGCCCTTGTGGAAAATTTCAGGTAGTAGCACAGGCATTCCTGCCTGTGCCGGATTTCGGTGGCGCGGCGCCTACGGCGCGGGAAACACGGACGCCGGCAGCGTAAAAGCGGGAAACACTTTCGAGCGAACTTTCTGGCCGGGCTTGAAGCTGGCGGTGGGGCGGAAGACCCCGTCCTGGTTCGTCCAGATTTCCAGCAT
>JBKKAI010000682.1:0-2946 GCA_046714815.1 Terriglobia bacterium
ACGACTTTCAGCGAGTCGGGGCGGGGATGGCCCGCCAGGTGGATCGCACTTTCGATCTCGGCGAGAGGGAAGCGGTGCGTAATCAGGTCGCGCACCGGCAACTCGCGCTCAAAAACCAGCCGCGCCGATTCGGCCTGCAGGTTCCAGTCGGCGCTGTAACTGCCCAGCAACTGTTTCTCCTCGACGCAGATGGCGGCGGTATCGAGCGACGCCCGCTCGCCGCGCGCCGTCTGGGCGAACAGCAGCACGCGGCCTCCGGGGCGCACCGAGTCGAGCGCCACCGACACCAGCTCGGGGACGGCGGCGGCGACGATCGCCAGGTCCACGCCGCGCCCGCCGGTCAGCGGCCGAACCGCCGCGGCCACATCCAGCCGCCGCGGGCTGAAGATGCCGGTGGCGCCCAGCTCGGAGGCGCGCTTCAGCCGCTCGTCAATCGGGTCGGTCACGAAAACCTCCGCGCCCTGCCGCAGCGCCAGCATCAGCAGCAGCGCGCCGATGGGCCCCTGGCCCAGGATCAGCACGTACTCGTCCTCGCGCAGCCGCGCCGTCGCCAGCGCCTTCAGGCAGGTGTTCACCGGCTCGACGAACGAGGCTTCCTCGAAGCTGATCTCCTCGGGGATTTTCTCCACGCCCCGGCGCGCGATCCAGTCCATCACCCGCACGTACTCGGCGAAGCCGCCGCCACTCGGCTCAAAACCAGCCGTCACGCCCACCTTCTTGTAGGTGGGACACTGCGCGAACACGCCCTGCCCGCAGAAAAAGCAGTTGCCGCAGGGAACATGGTGAAACACCACGACGCGGTCCCCGGGCGCGACGCTCTCCACTCCTTCGCCCACCGCTTCCACGGTCCCAGCCGTCTCGTGGCCGTAGATGCGCGGCGGCGGCAGCAGGTTGGCGGTGATCTTCTTCACGTCGGTGTTGCAGACACCGCACACCGCCACGCGAACCAACAGCTCTCCCGGACCAATAACGGGGCGGGGAACCTCTTCCACGCCAACGCGCCCTTCGCCGCGGTAGACGCCGGCGCGCATATTCTCCAGGCTCATTCTCTTTCGACAGCGGCCCGTGGCGCATGTGCGCCGGCGCACATGCAGGAATGCCTGTGCTCCCCCAGCAGCTCACCCAGAAAAACGCGCAGGTTCCGGGAAGCTATTCTGGAAGCGTACCAAAGTTGCCGCAATTCCGCCACTCCGCTGGGCTTCGCCAGCGCCTGCCCGGCCAGCGAGAGCAGTCGAAAACTTCCGTCGGGGCGCCGGCAGCCGTTCCAGTCGAGCGTCATGTCGCGTGCCGCCGTATCGGTCACAGCGCGCACCGAGGCCCAGGGCAGGCCGCGCCGGACGGCCACTTCCGCCACCGCGGAGCTCTCCATGTCCACGGCCAGCGCGCCGGTGCGCGCGGCCAACTCGCGCCGCTGGGCGATGGTGGTGATCACGTGGTCCACGGTTGCAACGCGGCCCAGCTGGTGTCCGGCGCGCTGGGCCAACTCCCGCCATTCCTGGACGGCCGTATCCACCACCAGGTCGCCGATGCCCACATCCGGCGACAGCGCCCCGGCGTACCCGGCCGAGATCAGCCCGCGAAGCGGGCGCCGCGCGGCCAACTCTTCGGCGGCGCGGGCGGCGTTTTCGCGCCCCACGCCGCTCACCACCACCACGGCGGTCTCCTTCCGTTCCGGCGCCAGCCGGGGGGCTTCGGACCGCAGCGCGCAAATGATGCCCAGCATCAAGAAACACCGCCGGCAGCGTGCCGGGTAATCCGCCACGCTCGTGGCGAGTAATCCGCCACGCTCGTAGCGCGCCCGCGCTCAGGCAGGCTGCCTGTGTTCTTCGGCCACGGGCTCGAGCGCCCGAGCCGTGTAACCTTTTTCGCGGAACCAGCGTACGGCGCGGCCGAGCGCGTCGTCCAGCGAGCCCGCGGCGGGGCGAAAGCCGAGCTCGCGCTCCGCCTTATCGCAGCGCACGAACATCTTGTGACGCGCCATCCGAACCCCATCGAGCGGGGCGCGCGGCTCGCGGCCGGTCCAGCCCGCCAGCGCCGTTTCCAGCGCCGCGGCGGCCCAGGCCAGCGGGTAGGGCAGGCGCATCCGCGGCGCTTTCCGCCCCGAGATGCCGGCCAGCGCCTCCAGGATCTCGCGCAGCGTCATGTTGCGGTCGCCGAGGATGTAGCGCTCGCCGGGCCGGCCGCGCTCGGCGGCGGCCAGGTGTCCTTCGGCCACCACGCGCACGTCCACCAGGTTCAGCCCGGTGTCAATATAGGCCGGCATCCGCCCGCACAGAAAATCGAGGATGATCTTTCCCGTCGGCGTGGGCTTCACGTCCGCCTCGCCGACGGGCGCCGTGGGGTTGACGATCACGATCGGCAGCCCCAGCCGCGAATACTCCATGGCCGCCTTTTCCGCCAGGAACTTCGAGCGCTTGTAGTCGCCAGCCATGTGCTCGAGCGCCACGGGCTGGGCTTCATCGGTGACCGCGCCGGCGTCCGGAGGCCGCATCGTGCCGACGGTGCTGGTGTAGACCACGCGCTTCACGCCGCCTTCGAACGCCGCGTTGAACAGCGCGTTGGTCCCCGCGACGTTGGTCTGGTACAGCTCCAGAGGCCGGCGCGCCCAGAGGCGGTAGTCGGCGGCTACGTGAAAAAGCGTTTCGCAGCCGCGGACGGCGGCGCGCAGCGAGGCCGCGTCGCTCAGGTCGCCGGTAACGTGCTCGGCATGGATGCCTTCGAGGTTCTCCAGGCGGCTTTGCGGCCGCACCAGCAGGCGCAACTGCGCGCCGCGGCGGTCCAGCAGGCGGGCGATGTGGCCGCCCACAAACCCCGTCGCGCCGGTGACCAGAATCGCCATGGGGATGCCTTACTGCAGCGACCAGGCGAGCATTTTCAGCGTGTCGCCCAGCCGCCGGTTCACTCCCAGCGCCGCCGACGGCTCGTAGCCGCAGTGCACCATGCAGT
>JBKKAI010000683.1:0-2580 GCA_046714815.1 Terriglobia bacterium
ACATCGTGGGTTGTGGGGCGGCGTTTCAGGCCGCAGCCGGCCTCCCGGCCGGCTCCACACAGCCCCCGCCGGTCCCGGAGCCGGCGCCCCCCGGGGGGGCATGGTAAAATGAAGAAAATGCGCGTCCTCGGCGGCCCCCCCGAAACCGGCTTTACGGAACTCGTGGGCCTGGACTGCGCCTCGCTCGCCGCCTGGTTGGGGCGCTGGGGCGAGCGGCCCTACCGCGCCGCGCAGCTTTACGAAGCCATTTACCGCGGGCGGCGCCGCCACCCGGCGGAAATCTCCACGCTGCCGGCCGCCTTGCGCGCCCGCCTGGAGGCCGAGGCCCGCATCACTTGGCCCGCCGTCGAGAAACGCTTCCTCTCGACCGACGGCACTATCCGCTACCTGCTGCGCCTTTCCGGAGACGGCGAGGACCCCGAAACCATCGAAACCGTTCTGATGCCGGAGGACGACCGCGACACCATCTGTATCTCGACCCAGGCGGGCTGCGCGGTGAATTGCCGCTTCTGCCTCACCGCGCTCGTGGGGCTGAAGCGCAACCTGTCGGCCGCGGAGATTGTCGGCCAGACGCTTCTGGTGATCGAGGAAAACGGCCTGGGCATGGACGGCGCGCGCGCCCGCCCCGTCAACGTGGTTTTCATGGGCATGGGCGAGCCGCTGCTCAATTACGACCCGGTGATGGCCGCGGTGCGCCTGATGGCTGATCCCAAGGGCATGGGGCTGGCCACGCGCCGGATGACGCTTTCCACCGCCGGCATCGTGCCGCGCCTCGCCGATCTCGGCAGGGAGCCGGTGCGGCCCAACCTGGCCGTTTCGCTCAACGCCTCCACCGACCAGCAGCGCACCGCGATCATCCCGCACAACCGGAAGTGGCCGATCGCGGCGCTGCTCGAAGCCTGCCGCCGGTTCCCGCTGCGCCCTCGCGAGTCGCTGACCTTCGAGTACGTGCTGTTCGATTCCCCGGATGGCTCGCCCTTCAACGATTCAGAAGACGACGCGCGCCGTGTCGTGAAATTGCTCGCCGGCATGCGCGCCAAGGTCAACCTGATCGCCTTGAATCCCGGCGCCGAACTCCCCTTCCGCACGCCATCGGACGAGCGCGTTCTGGCCTTCCAGAAAATCCTGGTGGATTCGGGCCTGCTGGCCTTCATCCGCCGCCCTCGCGGCCGCGACATCTTCGCCGCCTGCGGCCAGCTCAAGCGCGTCTCCGATCCCGCCCACGACCTCGCCCTGCTCGGCGGAGATTGAAAAGACATTACGAAGTCACGAAGGGAAAAAGGAAGGCCACAGAGGCAGTGCGTGCGCTGTGCCTCTGTGGCCGGCCCTTGGTTCCTTCTGGTGGACCTTGGACCTTCGCTACGCCTTCTGCGGCGCCTTGGGGACAACGCGCATCTTCTGCTCGTCGAAGAACAGGACGCGGCCCTGCCTGTAGGACTCGACCGCCATGCCGATCGCGGCCATGGCCTTGAACGCCGTCAGGCTGTCCAGCACCGGTTTCTCGCGCGAGCGCATGCAGTCAAAAAAGTTCTGCATGTGCGTGGCGCGCTTCTCGACGGCGATCTGCACCTCCGCCGAGCCGTACTTTTTCTGAAAGGCCTCGGCGGAGTGCCGCTCCGGCGTCACGGTAATGTAGTCCACTCTGCCCTCGAAGCGCCCGTGTGGGACCATCATGATGGTGCCATCGTGCCCGCGCAGCAGTCCGGGAACGTGCGTGGAGTTGCCCATCGACGAGCTCAGAACCACGCTATGGCCGCTGGGATAATCGGCCGTGAGCGTGAAGGTGTCGGGCACCTCGCGCTCGTCTTTGAACACGTAGATGCCGCCGGTCCCCGTGACGCGGTGCGGGAATTCGCCGCCGCCCCACACCAGGTTCATGGGCGCCATCACGTGGTAGAAGAGGTCGGTGGCGATGCCGCCGGAGTAATCCCAATACTTGCGGAAGCGGAAGAAGCGGTCCGGGTTCCACGGGCGCTTCTGCGCCGGCCCCAGCCACATCTTCCAGTCAATGAAATTGTCGCCGGTGCTGTCCGGACCGGCTTCGGTGTCAATGGGCCAGTTCCACTCGCCGTTCGTCGAGTTGCGATGGTAAGAGCCCTGGCTCTGGATCAGCTTGCCGATCATGCCGTCCTGCAGCGCCTTGCGCGCCTTCCACCACTGATCCTGCGAAGTGGTTTGCGAGCCCACCTGCAAAACGCGCCTGGTCTTGAGCACGCTCTCATGCACCAGGCGCGCCTCGTCCACTGTCTTGGTCATCGGCTTCTCGAGGTACACGTCCTTGCCCGCCTCCATGGCCTCGATGGCCTGGCGGGAATGCCAGTGGTCGGGAGTGGCGATGATGACGGCGTCCACTTCCTTGCGCGCAATGACTTCGCGGTAGTCCAGTGTGCCTTTCACCTTGGCGGTTTCCGCGGCCGAGCGCTTGCGCTTTCCGTACACGTCGCAGACTTCGACCACTTGCATCTTGCCGGACGATTCGGCCAGGCCAAGCACTTCGCGCAGCAGGCCGCGCCCGCGGCCGCCCACGCCGACGACGGCTACGTTGACGCGATCATTGGCGCCCAGGATACGGCCGGGCCG
>JBKKAI010000684.1:0-3729 GCA_046714815.1 Terriglobia bacterium
GCCACCGCTTTTCCGCGCGGAAGCTTGCTTCCGCGCAGGCCAATGTCGCGCGTGAAGCGAAAGGTGTTACAGATGCGTAAAGTGCGCTCCGAGAAGCGCCGACCGCTTAAGTGAACGGTATTGGGGCTAGAACGTCACGCGGGCCCCGACCTGAATCTGGCGGGCGGGGCCGGACCCGCTGACCAGGCCGAAGCCGGGCCCATTCAGCACGAGTCCGGGCAGGCCGAAATTCGTGTGGTTGAACACATTGAACGACTCTCCGCGAAGCTGGAAGCGGAACCGCTCGGTGAAGCGGAAGTTGCGAAGAATGGAGAGATCGGCGTTGATGATGCCGTCCGCGCGCATGATGCCAATGCCCTGGTTGCCGAACGTGAAGGGCGCCGGTTGTACGAAGGCGGAGGTGTCAAACCATCGGGCAATGGTGCGCTCGCCGGCGGGCAGATTCGGATTGCGCAGCACGTTGGGGCGCAGCGCGCCCGCGGAGAACGCATTCGTTGTGTTGGTTTGCGTCGTGGCGCTGAAGGCGGCTCCGCTTTGCAGCGTCGTGACGAACGAAACTGTCCAGCCTCCCACGACATGACGCGCCGGGTGGGCGCTGAGCCAACGCTTCCCTGCGCCGAACGGCAGCTCGGCGACGGCGCTGGCGGTGAAGCGATGGCGAACGTCGTTGGCCGACGGTCCCCAGTCCGCCGCGCGATTGTAGAAGTTGGAATAGGCGGCCCCGGTATTCCCGAGGGCCGAGCCCGGCTCGTTGGCATCATCAAAGAACCGCGACCAAGTGTAGTTTGCGCCGAAACTCAGGCCGCCCGAGTAGCGCTTCTGGAAGCGGAGCAGGCCGGCGTAGTAGCGCGAGTTGCCGAAGGTCGGATTTTGAATCACGACATCGCTGAATTGCGGGAAGGGCCGGTCTCGCTGGGTCTGGCGTTGGGGGCCGAGGATGGAAGGCGGAATCTGGTTGAGGGTGATGTTGCCGCTGGCGAGCTTGTGGGACAGGTTGCCGAGGAACAGAAGCTCGACCACGGAGCGAGCCCCCACCTGGCGCTGGACGCCAAAGTTGAACTGATGCGAGTAGCCTGTGCGGCGGTCATGCTCGAAGAAAGTGACGGCGGTGTTGGCGTTGGTTCCGACGGGAACGGCGCCGAAGCGGTCGTCGAGCGTGGGCGCGACCGGCAGGGCCGGCACTCCGTTGCGCAAATAAAACGGCGCGGTAATGCCGTTGTCGGGGCTGTTGAGCGTCGCCGAAAGGCTGAAGCCGAGTGCGGCGGCGTTGGGGACTCCGGCATCGAAGGGGTGGGCGAAGAATACTCCGTAGCCGCCGCGAATGACGGAGCGGTCGGAGCCGAACAGTTTCCAAGCGAAGCCGAAGCGCGGCCCGAAGTTGTTCCAGTCGGTCGAGTAGGGTTGGGTGGCGTAGCCGTTCTGACCCAGGAATTTCACTACACCCGCGGTGCCGGATACGGGGTTCGTCTGGTGCAGATCGAGGCTGTTCATCCGATTGCGAACGTCAACCATGGGCGTGTCGGTCTCCCAGCGGACGCCGAAATTCACCGTCAGGGCGGGGGTCACGGACCAGTCGTCCTGGGCGAAGGCCGCCAAGTACCAACTCGAGCGATCGAGCTCCTGCGTCGAAAGCGTAGT
Organism: Terriglobia bacterium; assembly: GCA_046714815.1. GTDB lineage: Bacteria > Acidobacteriota > Terriglobia > JAJPHL01 > JAPKYU01 > JBKKAI01. Next base: position 1,639 of record JBKKAI010000684.1, read on the forward strand.
GAACGACGTCGGGAAGCCGAGCAACAGGGAGGCGAGTCCGATACCGGTGGCGGCGTTGCCTGGCAAGCCGGTGGGTTGGGTGGAGAATCCAAACGCGCCGGACACGGTCGGATGGTTGAACTCATGGTTGCGCGAGCGGCGCGCCTCGAAGCCGACCTTTATCGCGTGGCGGCCGTGGACCTGGGAAAAGTTGTCGACGACTTGTTGCTGGTCAATGGGATACTGCTGGCGCTCCTGGGTGTTGCTGCCGAGCGCGCTGATGCCGGCGGGCGAGAACTGCGGAAACGCGTTGTTCTGGACGCCCCGGAGTCCGATCTTGTCGGGGTAGTTGCCGCCGAGCCCATTGGAGAAGTTGTGGAAGAGACGGTAGAGGTAGGTGAACCGCAGGTCGTTGACCATGGTCGGGTTGAGGGTCCGGGTCCAACTGGCGTAGGTATACTGCTGCTGGTTATCGGCGCTGTTGCGCGGGTCGGCCGCCGGGTCCGGAAAGAGGCTCGAACTGCGGTTCTGGCCGTTGTTGTACATGTAGCGGCCGGTGATCTTGTCGCGGCTGCCGAGGTTGTGGTCTACCTTGATCATGAGAAAATCGGCATCGGAGGAAGTAGCGAAGTTGCCGCGGACGTTGTTTGCGCCGGTGATATTGTCGGGAGGACGGTTCGGAGCCGGGTAGAAGCTCATCAGCTTGACGGCTACCGGGTCGAGCAGGGAGGCGGGAATGCGGTTGTCGGGATAGGGATCGCGGACGGCGGCGGCGCCGGAGCCTCGCGTGGTGGCCGGATCGTAAATCCGGACGAGCGCGCCGGCGGCGTTGACGGTTTGCGAGAAGTCGCCGCTGCGTTGGATGGCGGTGGGCACGGTGAGGGTATCGGTGCCGCCGGTCCGCAAGCGCTGTCCTTCGTAGGAAAAGAAGAAGAACGTCTTGTCGCGCCGGATGGGTCCGCCCGCTGTTCCGCCGAAGACGTTGTAGCGCAGGCGGGGGATGACCTTGGCGCCGTCGCGAACGGTGGCGAAGTAACCGGGCGCATCCATGGCGTCGTTGCGGAGGTACTCATAGATGCTGCCGTGGAACTGATTGGTGCCCGACTTGGTGGTTTCGACGATGATTCCGCCGGCCGAACCGCCATACTCGGCGGCGTTGCTGTTGGAGAGAACCTTGATTTCGCTGACCGCCTCGACGGGCGGGTCGAGGTTGATCTGGCCCACGCCGAGACGCATGTTCTGGCCGGCGCCGCCGTCGATCCAGAGCATCTGGCTCTGGGTGCGGCCGCCGGCGAGACTGAAGTTGGGGTTGGGGTTGCCGGGATTATTCGGGTAGCCCACGAAGACGGCCGCTCCGGTCATAGCGATGACGTTGAGGGTGCGGCGGTTGCCCAGCGGCAGTTCCTCAATGCTCTTCGATTCGATCAACTGCGTCACGTCGGACGTGCGGGTTTCGACCAGGGGCGCTTCGCCGGTGACGCTGATGGTTTCTGTGACCGCGCCGATCTCGAGGCGCACGCTGATTTCGAGCACGCGGCCGGTGTTGAGGGTGATGTCCTTGTGCTCGTAGCGGCGGAATCCCTGGCGCTCGACGGTGAGGCTATAACTGCCGATGGGCAGGTTGGGGATGGAATAGAAGCCCGCTTCGTTGGTCGCCGTGCGAGTGCTGACGTCGGTGGCGGTGTTGGCGGCGACAACCCTGGCGCCGGGAACGGCGGCCCCCTGCGCGTCGGTAACAACGCCGCTGATGGACGCCTGATTCAACTGGCCATAGGAGATCGCCGCAAGGAACAGACTGACGAGAGTTGCCGTAATGCGAGTGATCATAGACCAACCTCTTTGGATTCCAGCTTCCCGGCAGAATACACCCAACCGCCGACTTTTGATCCTCAAGAGAAGTTTATTCTCTGGGAGCCGCCTTTAGCCCTTCTTTAGCCGATTTCTGTTCGCATTTGAGGTCGCCCTGGGAGCGCGGGCATCTTGCCCGCCGTTGGTTCTCAACCCGCAACAAAGCGGGCTGGAAGCCTTGGCTGGAAGCCCGCGCTCCCAGGAAGCGCCTCTGGCTCCGGATTGCTTAGACTTATAAGCGGGTGACTTCGGTGAAGTTAAAGT
>JBKKAI010000685.1:0-10090 GCA_046714815.1 Terriglobia bacterium
GAGGCCAGGACCTTGAGTTCCTCCGCCGGTACAGCGGCGAACACTTCATTGCCCGCCAGCACGGCCAGGCGGCTTGTGATCTCAGCGGGGTCCATGGTCTTGCAGAGCGCGTTGAAGAAACGTGTGGCGCGAAGCATCATGTCGCGCCAGCGGCGGTTTTCGGTGAAATGGCGGTTGGGAAGAATCGAAGGGTCGCCTGTGATGCGCGCGGCTTCCCGCAACCCGGAGGTGTAGGCGCCGTGTGCGCAGCCCCAGTGATAGCGGTTGGTCGCTTCGCCGGCGAAAAAAAGGTGGCCGCCCACCGGTTGGGCGAGCATTTCAAAATCGGCAGGCGTGGCGCCCTTGGCAATAAAGGAGTACGAGCCGCGCGAAAAGGCATCCTGATCCCAGCCGGTTCGCGTAATGTCCAGCGGCTCCGGCGCCGACTTGCCGAACATGTCGCGCAGCGCGGTCATCACCCATTTCCGGGTCCGGGTGTCGGTCCAGCGCTCGATTTCGCGCCCCTTGTCACCGCCGGTGTGCATCACCAGCACCGGCATCCGGTGCGTCTTCCACAGGTTCACAACACAGGTGGGATAATCGCGCACCGAGCGGCTGGAATAGCCGAACACATACTGGTTTCGCGGCCAGAAGGGCGCCGCAAAACGGACAATCACCTTCACCAGGTTGCCCATTCCCAGGCGGCGGATGGCGCCGAGTTTTGCTTCCGGCAGCGGCGGATCGAACTGAACGGTTCCGGCCTTCAGCACGCCCAGGGGAAGCGTAACAATGGCGGCGTCGGCTTCGAGGACGCCGCGGCTGGTCCAGACCCGCACCGGGCTGCCTTCTCCGGCCGACGGCGCTCCATCCGCGCGGTATTGAATGCGCTCGACCACGTGCCCGGCGCGGATATCCAGGTCTTTCGCCAGGCCATGGACAACGGCCTGGAAGCCGTCCATGAAGACGCTGTCGCCGTAGCCATAGACCTCATAACCGTCGTCCCACCAGAGCAGCGAAAGCGAGTGCTGGTCGGCGGCGCAGTCGTCGCGCGCGGAGAGAGCGACATGCCAGTCCACGCAATTCCGCTCGGCCTGGGTAAGCTTCCGGTGGGCGACGATCCGTGAAACGGCGTCGCGGATCGAAATGTCGTCGCCGCCGCCGCTTTGCCGCTTACGCCGGAGCGCTTCCAGTTCGTCCATTACCTCGTCGGCCAGCAGGATGTTGCGCAGTTTTTCGTCCGGGCCCAGCGGACCTCCGTTGGAGTACAGCGCCAACTGCTCCCAGCCTCCGGAGTAGGTGCTGTCGCCGCCCACAAAAAGCGTAGGAACCGAAAGCTGGCGGGCCAGAGTGGTAATCGGGTTGCCCTCGGTGCCGTGGATCCAGTGCGCGCCGTGATCCACGCCGTCGCTGGTGTGACAACGCCCGCCGATCCGCTCGCGGCCCTCCAGGACGACCACGTCGAAGTCCCGCTCGGCGAGCGCGGAAGCGGCGGCCAGTCCGGCCAGCCCGGCGCCAATCACGATAATGCGCCGGGAACCCGGCGGCTGGGCCGCTTGCGGCGAGTTCGCGTCCATCCCTGCGCTCAACGTTGTCCTCCTCGGAGTGCTCCTGAAGGCGGCTCACCCGGAAGCCGCGGCGCTACCGACGGCGGCCGCCGCCGGCCGCCGCCGGCATTTCGTTCCTTCGCGTGGGCCGGCTCTGCTATTATCACGAAATCAGGGAGGCGCGCCATGTCCCACAGTCGTATTCCGGCCTTTGCGGCCGCAGCATTTATTCTCTGCGGATTCGTTTTCGCGTCGCTTCCGGCCGCGAGCGCCCAGATTCTGTACGGATCAATCGTGGGCAACGTCAAAGACCCCACCGGAGCGGCGATCCCCGGAGCGGCGGTGACGATCACGCAGAGCGAGACGAACCAGTCCCGCCAGGCGGCGGCAAACGAGAACGGCGCGTATACCTTTTCCACGGTGTCGAGCGGCAGCTATGTCGTCCGCGTGGCGGCGCCGGGGTTCAGCACGTTTACCGAGCAACAGGTGCTGGTGACGATCAACAACATCACGCGCGTGGACGTGACGATGAAGGTGGGCGCCGTGTCGGAAACCGTGCTGGTGACGGCCGAGACGGCGACGCTGCAGACCGACCGCGCCGACGTGCGCGCCGAGATCACCAGCGCCACGCTGGACAACACGCCGATCCCGGTGGACCGCAATTACCAGGCGCTGTTCGTCACCATCCCCGGTTTCTCGCCGCCCGACCAGGCGCACTCGATTCCGTCCAACCCGTCGCGGGCCATGACCTTCAACGTGAACGGCGTCAGCCGCAGCGGAAACAACACGCGCATTGACGGAGCCACCGGGACCAACGTGTGGCTGCCGCATATGACCTCTTATGTGCCCGCGCTCGAGGCCATCGAGGCCGTGAGCGTCGTGACCAACAGCTACGACGCCGAAGTCGGGCTGGCCGGCGGCGCCGCCATCAACGTACAGATCAAGAGCGGCACGAACAACCTGCACGGCTCCGGATTTCTTTACCACAACGACAACTCGGTGAATGCCAGGGCGTGGATCACTCCTCCCGGCGAGCAAAACCCCAAGCGAGTCTACAACCAGTTCGGCGCCACGCTGGGCGGCCCGATCAAGCGAAACAAGCTGTTCTTCTTCGCCAGCTATGAGGGCACACGCGACCGCCAGCACGCCGCCAGGCTGGCAACCATCCCCACCATGGCCATCCGCCGGGGCGACATGTCGCAATCGCCGCGGCCGATTTACGACTGGCTGACCGGGGATGCCGAGGGCCGCGACCGCGCGGAGTTCCCCGGCAACATCATCCCGGAGCAGCGCATTGACCCGATTGCGAGGAAGATCGCGCGGTTATTTCCCGAGCCGACCTCTCCAGGACTGACCAACAACTACTACGCCAATGCTCCGTTCCGCTTCGACCGCAACACCCTGGACACGAAGGTCAACTGGACGGCCGGCAGCAAGCTCACCATGTACGCCCGCATGAGCAAGCTCGGTTTCCATACGTACAATCGGCAGTACTTCGGCGACGAGCTGGGCGGACCGCCCATCCACGGCGGCAACCCCGGAAACGGTTTCGGTTACACCTGGAGCATGACGCTGGCCGCCACCTACGTGGCCACACCGCGCCTGGTCGTGGACGCCTATTTCGGCTGGACGCTGATGGATACCAGCGCCGAGCAGCCGCTGCTGGACCGCAAGGTCGGGCTGGAGGAGTTCGGCATCCCCGGCACCAACGGGCCGCGGCGGTTCGAAGGCGGCCTGCCGCGATTTGCCATCAGCAACTACACCACCTTCGGAATCAACGAAGATTACATGCCCTATTACCGCCACGATCCCCAATACCAGTACGTGGTGAACGCCTCGTGGAGCCGGGGCAACCACAACCTTCGTTTCGGGGGCGAGGTCTACCGCCAGATGCTCAACCACACGCAGCCGGAGTTCTCGGCCGGCAGCGTCAGCAACGGCGCGCAGGGTGGGTTTACCTTTGCCGGCGGCCCGACGCAGGTTCGCGGCGGGCCTTCGTCAAATCAGTTCAACAGCTTCGCGACTTTCCTGCTGGGGATGTACACGGGTGGCGGGAAAATCTTCATGGTTCCCGACGTCTATACCACCCGCACCTGGCTGCACAGCTATTACGTCCGCGACCGGTGGAACGCGACGCGCCGGCTCACGCTCTCCTACGGCCTGCGCTGGGAGCTGTTCCCCATGCCGACGCGGGAGGATCGCGGCATGGAGCGCTACGATTTCCAGAACAACAAAATGCTGGTGTGCGGCTACGGCGTGGTGCCGCGGGATTGCGGCGTGGATATCGGACAAAACTACTTCGCGCCGCGCCTGGGATTCGCCTACCGCGCTACCGACAAGACCGTCATTCGCGCCGGCTACGGCATTACCAATGACCCATACAACCTGGCAAGGTCGCTGCGCACCAATCACCCCATTTTGCTGGCTCAGATCATTCCGGCGCCCATTTCGCTGCAACCGGCGGGCCTGCTGCGGGAGGGACTGCCGCCGATCGCGGCGCCCGACCTCGGTAACGGCATTATTGACGTCCCCACAAATGTCGCGGTCAACACCCTGGGCGAGACCCTGAAGCGTGGCTACATCCAGTCGTGGAACCTGACGCTGGAGCGGCAAGTGGGGAGCGGATGGGTGCTGGGGGCGGCGTATGTCGCCACGCGGAGCGTGCGCCAGTTGGGCTTCCTCGATCTGAACGCCGGCAGGGTGGGCGGCGGCACCGCCAGCCGTCCCTATGTGGCCCGCTTTGGCCGCACTGCGGAAACCCAGATCGTGACGCCGCTCGGCACCAGCAAGTACGACGCTCTCCAGGTCCAGGCCGAACATCGTTTCTCCCGGGGCTTCCAGTTCCGCGCCGCGTACACGTTCTCGAAGTCGCTGGGAATTGCGGGAAACGACAACAGCGACGGAAACCCGCGCATTCAGGATCCGAACTACTACTCCCTGAACCGCTCCCTGACGGGGTATCACCGGCCGCACAATCTGCAGCTCTCCGGCTCGTACCAGTTGCCTTTCGGAAAGCGGCGGCGCTGGCTGAATCGCGGCGGGCTGGCGACGACGATTGCGGGCGGCTGGCAGATGAACGCGCTGTTCAGCGCCTACACAGGCTCGCCGCTCACCGTCACTTCCTCCGGCACGTCACTCAACGCTCCCGGCAGCACACAGCGCGCCGACCAGATCAAGCCGCAGGTCAAGCTGCTCGGTGGAACCGGGCCGGGCCAGGCCTGGTTCGATCCCTTCGCTTATGCGCCCGTCACACAAGAGGCCCGCTTCGGCACCGCGGGATTCAACTCCATCCACGGGCCGGGTACGACCAACGCGGATCTCAGCATCTTCCGCGAGTTTCGGGTGCGGGAGCATTACAGAGTGCAGTTCCGGGCCGAGAGCTTCAATCTCACCAATACTCCTCACTTCGCCAACCCGAGCACCAATATTTCCAACCTGAGGCTCAACGCCGATGGGTCGTTCCGGGACGGAGTCGCCGAGATCAGTGGGACGAAAACCTACGGGCGGGAGGGCATAGACCACCGCGTGATCCGCTTCGGCCTTCGCGTGAACTTCTGAGGCCGACGCTGACGCATGTCCCGCGTCCTGAAGCCCTCCTGCCGGCTGTTCGGCATCCTCGCCCTCGACGCTCCGGCCGCGGTGATTCTTCGGCGCGGCCCGACGAACTGGGTGGAGATGATCCGTTGGGATACGGCCGGCGACGTTTTCGAGCGGGGCCAGTGGGTGCGCGCGCGCGTCTACGAGCGCCGCTGCGATCTCAGTCCCGACGGCAAGCTTTTGGTCTACTTCCTCTCCAAGCAGGTTCCGCGCCCCGGGCAGTCCGGATACACGCATGGCTGGACGGCGATCAGTAAGCCGCCGTACTTTACCGCCCTCGCACTTTGGCCCAAGGGCGACTGTTGGGACGGAGGCGGCCGTTTCGAGTGGGAGAGCCGCCGCCGCGGCCGGCATCGCCGGCGATTGGTTCTGCACCTCAACCACTGCGGCGAGGCCCCGACGCACCCCGACCATCCCGCGCCGGGATCTCTCAGCGTCCGCGCCAGCCGCTGCGGGCGCGGCGAGGACTTGCCTATCTACAACGACATCCTCCTGAGTAAGGGCTGGAGCCGCCCGGAGGCCGGCGAACACGTATGGACGAAGCCCGGCCCGGACGGCCGGCTGCTGCTGCGCATGGAGCTGGAAACGGTTGATTTCAGAAAACCGGGCGGCCCGCTCCATTTCGGCTTCGCGCTGCTGCGCGCCTCCGGCGGTGAACTGGCCGAGATCCTTGACGCGCAATGGGCCGATTGGGACCATGCGGGCCGCCTGGTTTACTCGCAGGGCGGGAAGCTGTTCGCAGCCCGCTTGAAAGGCCAATCGCTCGACGCGATCGAGCTCGCCGATTTCGCCGGCGATAAGCCCATCCAGATCGTCGCCCCCGAACGGGCCACACGCTGGTAAGCGGCCCACGCCGGCCGTTGAGAGGGCGCTTGATTAGCACACGATTATCGTGCATATCGTGCATGCTAGCGTGCGTTCTGGCAGCTTGAATATGTTCCCGGCTACAAGTGCGCCACGAAGAGGCCGGGCCATCACGCTGGTGCTGGCTTGCGTCGGGTTCAGTGTACAGGGCGCGCCGGCCCAGGGTGTGATTACAACGTTCGCGGGCAGCCCCTGGCAGTTCCGCGGCGACGGCGGCACGGCGCTCAACGCTCCCCTCGGCAGGGTCCATGGGAAAGCCATGGACGCGGCCGGCAATTTTTATTTCAGCGATACCGACAACAGCCGGGTGATGCGGGTTTCGCCGGATGGGACTCTTACCGTTGTCGCCGGCAACGGACTCGCCGGCTTTTCGGGAGATGGCGGGCCGGCATTGAGCGCAGCCCTGAGCGGGCCGCGAGGCATTGCGCTGGACTCCGCGGGAAACACATACATCGCCGACGTAAACAACCAGCGCATCTGCCGGGTAAGCCTTCCGGCAGCATTACAACGTATGCCGGCACAGGAGGCGCGGGCTTTTCCGGTGATAACGGGCCAGCCGCGTTGGCTACGTTCAGACGTCCCGCGGAGGTCAACTTCGCGGGCATGGCGCCTGGCTTCGCCGGAGTGTATCAGGTGAACGCGAGAGTGCCCGCTGGTACGCCTATCGGCGATGCGATACCGGTCACAATCACGCAGGGCGGATTTCAGAGCAACACCGCTACCATCGCCATCCAATAACCCGCAGTAACCCCGTTCGGTATTGACGCCTTACATACTATCCGTGTAGCATGTAATAGCGGTTGTGATCCAGTCTTTCGCCGATGCGTCCACGGCCGACCTGTTCCGCGAACGGAACACGCGCGCAGGCCGCCGAATCCCGCGCGGCATTTGGCGCGTGGCGCAGCGGAAACTCAAGGCCCTCGACGTGGCCGCGCGGCTCGATGATCTCGCGGCTCCGGCGGGCAACCGGCTGGAGCCGTTGAAAGGCGCCGGGGCGGGCCGGTACAGCATTCGGATCAACGACCAGTATCGCGTCACGTTCCGCTGGGAGCAGGGACATGCCTACGAAGTCCGCATCGAAGATTATCACTAGAGATGCGAGCTGGCTGGGTCCGGCGATTCCGCCTGGCGAGATCCTGCTCGAAGATTTTCTGAAGCCCATGGGAATGGGCCAGGTAAGCGCCGCCCGCCGCCTGGGGATCTCACTGAACAGCCTGAACGAGATTGTGCTCGGCAAACGCGGCATCACTGCCAATACCGCCTTGCGTCTTTCCCGCCTCCTGAAAACATCGCCGCAGTTCTGGATGCGACTGCAGGCTGATTGGGACCTCCATCAGGCGATCCAGCGCGCGGCGCGGAAGGCGCCCTGGAATCTCGAGGGCGAGGACTTGGCTGAACTCGGGCGCTGGTAACTAAATTCAGTAGGTAAGCAGCAGCCGATCTGAAACCAGGCTCCGCACGTTCATCTGGAATACGCCGTCTTTCGGGAATGGCTGCGTCAATATACCGCGCAGTCCGGGAGCGGCCAGGAGGTGGTGGCCTTGATGAAGCGGCTGCGCCACGTCCGGGCCGGCCGCCATTACGCCCGGGACGAAATGAATGAAAGGTACGTTCTTCCTCGACACGAACATCTTCGTATACTCGAGAGGCGCTCCGGCTGACCGGCCGATATGGCCTGTCCTGGTATGACTCGCTGGTGGTGGCGGCGGCGATCGAAGGCCAATGCTCCGTTCTTTACAGCGAAGACCTCCGGCTCGGCCAGCGGTTTGGGGTCCTCCACATCCAGAACCCTTTCTTGTGATGCATCCGAGTTCCGAGACGCACTCACGGCACGCTCACAGCGCCCCTCGGCCTGACTCCTTCGAACCCCCGCACAGGCAAGAATGCCTGTGCCACATTACGCGTCCACGTGCCGGCTGAAGAAATGGTCCAACGCCGTCTTGTTCGCGTCCGAAAGGATTCGAGAAAGCTGCTTCATTTCGGATTGCGGCAGCGGCTTGAAGGCACGAGCCAGCCGGGCGTTCTCGGTGATCTGCTCCAGCTTCGGCATGCCCACGACTGCCGTCGTCACCGGCAGCGAGAGCGAATAGTAGAGCAGCTTTTCGGCTGTTGCCTGCCCGTTCAGGGCATCCTGCCCAAAGATCTTCATGGCGATAACGCCCATGTTCTTGCGATTGGCTACCGGCAGCGCCAGCGTTTCGAAGCTGGTCTGGATGGCGGGATTGGGCACCATTCCGCGGCCACCTCCGCCACTCACCATTCCGACCCTCGCGCCGTTGAGCGCCATCTGGGTGCAATCGAAGTCGTGCCGCTCCAGCGCCGTTCGGAGTACGGCCGGGTCGGTGTGGCTGGTGACACCGATAAAGCGCGTCATCTTCTGGTCGCGCGCTTTCATCAGCCGCTCCAGAAGGCCGCCTTTGGCCTCGATGCGCGCCAGGTCGTCTGCGGTGGTGAGCGCATGAATATGGATCAGGTCAACCTGGTCAAGCTGGAGGGCCTTCAGGCTTTCCTCCATCACCCGGGCCGCCGCGTCGCCGTCCCGCGTACTGACTTTCGTCGCGACGAACAGCCCCTTGCGGCGCCCCTTGATCACCTGGCCCACGCGGCGCTCGCTCAGATGGTCTTTGCCGTAATCATCGGAGCTATCAATGTAGGTAATGCCGGCGTTGAGCGCTTTCTGCAACGCCTCCATCGCCTGCTCTTCCTCCTTGTACATGAGGAAGCGGCTCCCGCCTCCCATCGCGAGGATCGGGACGCGCACGCCGGTCTTGCCCAGCATGCGGGTGGGCAGCACCGCAGCGCTGTCGCCTGCCATCACGCCGGCACACAGGGTGCCGGCAGCCGCGGTCTCCAGGAACTGTCTTCGAGATATCTTCATCACTCACCTCCTCCGCCGGGCTCATTTTACCTTCCGATCCGGTGCGATGCCTAAGTTTTTCCCGAATTCTTTGCCGCCCAAAGTGGCGGGCTGCTACTTGGTTGTCGGCGCCGCTCTGAGATGCCGATCCACCCAGCTCACCATTTCACCGAGAATCTCCGGAAACTGCTGATGTGGCTTCCCTGCGGTCCCGAAGTCGGAGCCGTGCTGGCCGTCTGGCACGCGCACCAGCTTCACAGGCACGTTCACCCCACGAAGCGCCGCTTCGAACGCAACGGACTGTTGGTATGGCACCGTATCATCCGCGTCGCCATGCAGCAGCAGCACTGGGGGCGACGATCGTGACACGTGCGTAATGGGCGACGCGGCGCCATAGACCTTCTGATCGTCCGGAGTGCCGGCTCGCTCCATGAATGAGACAACCGCCGCTCTGGCGTCGCTTCCCTTCATCTGCCTTAGGTCAGAGGGAGCGGCACGCAGTACCACGCACTGCAACGTCGCCGGTTCCCGATTTACCGGATCCGGATCATCGGCGACTCCGGGCGCCCCCAGCATCGCGACGAGGCCAATGAGGTGGGCGCCCGACGATCCACCAACACCGCCGAGCCTGGCCGGATCAATGCCGAATTGCCGCGCATGATGGCGAACAAATCGCACGGCGCGCTGGACGTCATCAACCGCAGCCGGGTAATGGAATCGAGGGGCGGCGCGGTGATTGATAGCAAACACCGTGTACCCAGCGCGAAGCAATGGAGGGCCCCACTGGGAGATCTGCCCTTCCTTCAGGCCAACGGCACGGTAGGTGAGTGGAGCCTGCCACCCGCTGCCCGAGACGAAAATGACGCCGTACCCATTGGACTTCTCCGGCTGATGAACGTCCATGAGGAGCGCCAGTCCCGAATACATGCCGTAGATGACGTTCTTCTCGATGCGGGACTGGGCCGTGGCGTGACTTGCCCCCACGAGAACGACGAGCACGAGGGCAACAAGCATTCTCCGCATGCTTCCTCCTGACGAATGCATTTGAACTGCGACTTCCAAAAGTTTCTACGTGGGCGGAGGATCAGAAGTTCAGTGATTCTCGCAAAAACGCCTCGGCGGACCATTTCGCGCTGTCTCGCTGGTACGGAGCCTGAGATACTATCAAGTACTATCAATGACGGTTCTGAAGAGGTGGAAACGATGAAACGAATCGCGGCTGTCATTCTGGGTGGATGGTTCCTGCTGG
>JBKKAI010000686.1:0-4932 GCA_046714815.1 Terriglobia bacterium
ACCTGGCATGGTGATCGGTACGACGACGGCCGGCATCATCGGAAACGTGGTCACTCCGGAGCGCCAAGTGCAGCTCGCGCTGCGCCTCACGTGGTAGGAAACGTTGATCCGGCGCCCGCTACCAGCCGTAATCCCAATTGCGGGCTGCGGACTGCCGCAATAAACGAATACCGGACAAGCGCCGCCGCTTTTTGCTACCATAGCCGTCGCCATGACGACGGCGATTCTGCTCTGTGAAACCTGCGGCGGCCGCAAGCCTTTCCCGCTGAACGACCAGGAATTGGCCGATATCCGGTTTGGGAAGCACATCTCCAAGTTCTGCAACACCTGCCGCAACAACACCAACTGGGCATTTGCCACCGAGGAACGCCGGGCCGGCGCAGACCGGCGTAAGCCGGCGGACCGAAGGAGTTTTTTCTGATGATCGCCACTCTCTTCTTTCTCAGCGCGCAGTTCATTAATCCACCCGCGATCCACAAGCCCGGCGGCTACACCCATGCCGTCAAGACCACGGGCTGTCAGATCGTCTTTGTCTCCGGGCAGGTAGCGCTCGACGCTCAAGGTCAGGTGGTGGGCCCCGGCGACTTTGCGCGGCAGGCCGAGCAGGTCTTTCGCAACCTCGAGGAGGTGTTACGCGCCTCGGGCGGAAGCTTCCGCGACGTGGTGAAGATGAACAGCTATATCGTAGGCCACAACGCCGAGCGCCTGAAACAGTTTCGTGCCGCCCGTACCAAGTTCATGCCGGCCGAGAACCCGCCCGCCAGCACACTGGTCGGCGTCGAAGCCCTCGCCCGCCCGGACTTCCTCCTCGAAGTCGAGGTCATCGCCTGCGTGAAGTAAGATGGCGTCTATGGGCCGCTGCGCTCGCTGACCGCCGAGAACTACAAGAGCCTGAAACGTACCCGCTCTGTTTCTTCGAGGAGGAACTGTGAGAGGATTAACTCGTGCCGGCCGAGGACGATTTGTTCCAGCAGCCGCCGACCTGGACCGGATGCCTTTGCGTTCGCCCGAATGAGAATCGCCGGTACAGCGCGGTGAAGTTGAAGCTGAACAAGTTGGGTTAACGGCGGCGACACGCTGTTCCTCTATACCGATGGCCTGACGGAAGCGTGCGACCGTACCGACAACGAATACGGACTCGAGCGCCTGGTGTCGGCCCTGGCCGGGTGCCACTCCATGCCGGCGCGCGAACTTGCCACCGGCTGCCCTCAGTGACCTGTCGCGCTTCCTGGCTGGCGCTCCGCGACGCGACGGCCTGACGCTGATGGTCGTTCGCCACGGGGCGTGAAACCGGAGCGCCTCACGCATCAGCCGCGACGCTCACGAGGACAGCCGCGCGTCTCCTACGGCAGGATCGCTTTCAGGTCCGTTCGCCGAAAATCGCGGTCCAGTGTGAGCACGGGGCAGCCTTCTTGTTTAGCCAGCGCGTAGGCGAAGCAGTCGCCCAGATTCAGCGGGTAGCGCAAGCGCGCCAGCGCGGCTATTTCAGCTTGCTCTGCGGTCGGTGGGACCAGTCGAATCGAGGACTCTTCGATTCTGTCCAGAATCTGTCGAAAGAGCTGCGGCTGCCGGTCGTGAATCAGAATGAGCGTCTCCGCATAGTTGACCGTGCTCATCCGAAGCTGCCGGCGGTTCCTTTGCAACTGGTCCAGCGCCCACGGGCCGGATGCCTCATTGAAGAAGACGGCCAGCAGGATGGATGTATCTACGACCACAGATCATCCTCGCTGCTAAACCGCGGTTTCCGGCGCAACGGGGCTTTCAGTCCCAAACCGAGCCAACTGCGGAAATCGTACTCGCAATCGTCAGCCGAGCGCGCCACAGCTTCCCGCAACGCCCGCCGGATAGCGTCGGACTTGCGGGGAATACTTCGGGAATTCATGTAGGTTCGCAGGTCGCGCTCAAACTCCGCGGTGACATTTAGGTTCAATTGCTTCATACAGGTTATGTTACAGGTGAGGCCTGCACAGAAGCAACTTCCTTCCCCTGGGGAGCGCGGGCATCTTGCCCGCCCCGGTTGCGATACGCTTCGCCGGAAGCGGGCGGGTCCCATCCGGTAAGCCCTTGAAGCAGGGCCGGGGAGGTTAGATTCACCTGTATTTTACCTGCATTAACAGGTGGAACAGGTGGCGGGAGCGCCTGAAAACGTCAGCGGGTGAGGGCGGAGAGCTCGCTGGCGCGCCGTACGATTTCGCCGCGATCCATATTGCGGTAGCGCTCGGGGAGCAGGCTCCTGCTGGTGCATTCGAGCACCGCGGCCAGTTCCTGCAGCTCGATCTCGGTGGGGTACGACGGCGGGATGAAATCTTCCAGCGCATCCTTCAGGTCATCCACATCCACCTGCGTTTCGTTTTCGAGCGCGCTCTTCATGCGGGCACGCATCAGCAGGGCCTCGATATCGGCCCCGGAGAGCGAACCGGCTCTCTCCAGAAAGAACTTCTCGGCTTCGGGCGAACTCAGCGGCGTTCCGGTCTTCTTCTGCATAGCCCGCAGCAGCGCCAGCCGCTCTTCATCGGTGGACGGGTAAAACAGCGCAATGTGCTCCTCGGCGCGGCCCTGCCGCTTCAAGTCCACCGGCAGCAGGTCGGGCCGGCAGGTGAGCAGGAACCAGATCACCTTGCCGCGCATCTCGGTGTTGCCCATAAACTGGGCGATCTGGGCGAAGACGCGGTTGCTGACGCCGCTATCGCCGGAGCTGGAGCGGTCGCCGAGCTGCGCGTCGGCCTCGTCCACGATCACCGCGATCGGGCTCATCGCTTTCAGCAAGTTGAGCACGCGCTCGAGATTGCCTTCGGTCTGACCCTGCCACATGCTGCGGAAGTTCTTGAGGGTCACGGCGGGGATGCCCACCTCGCCGGCGAAGCAGGTGGTCAGGAAGGTTTTGCCCGTGCCCACTGGGCCGCAGATCACATACCCCATCGGCAGCACATCGGTCTTCCCGGCGCGGATGGCGGCGGCCGCGTTCTGCAGCTTTTTCTTGGCGGCGTCGTTTCCGGCCACCATCGAAAGGTCGAAGCGGCTGTGAATAAATTCGAGCAGCCCTCCCGACTCGGCTTCGATCAGCTCCTTCTTCCGCTGCGTCATGAACTTGAGGGTCAGCGGCTGGCGGTTCTGGACAGCGTGCGACACCAGGCCCTGAATCTGAACGCGCTTCAAACCGGCGCTGAGCTTGGCGAGCGACGCCTCGGTCACGTCCGACCCCTGGGGCAGGGGAGTGGCCGCGAGCTGCGCGGCGATAAACTCCTGGCGCTCAGCTTCGTCGGGCAGGGGAATGGCGATGGATGCCACGCCGGGGTTTTGGACCAGCCCCGGGTTCAACTCCACCTGGTTCTCGGCGATCAGGCAAATGGTCACATCGGCGCGCAGGAAAGCCGGGTTGTGGGCCCAGCGCTTCAGGATCACCAGCGAGTTGCGATCTTCCGCCGGCATGCCGGAAACGTCGCCGGCGGGCGCGATGGTTTCGGCGAAATCAATGGCCAGCGCGATCTTCTTGCCATCCAGGATGCGCAGGCGCAGGTAGTTATCCAGCAGGTTGAGCACGCCGTCTGGGTTGCGCGGCAGGGCCTGGGCGTAATTGCTGCCATGAAAGCTGTCGTAGCCGGCCAGCGCCCGGCGGAAGTCGCCCTGCATCTCGGAATTGGAGAAATGCAGCCCGCCGCCGCGGTCGTAGCTCATCACCAGGTCGCGCTGGCCGAACAGCGCCTGCTGCAGGAAGCGGGGCAGCGGAAGGTACTCAGGCGCCGCGCCGGGGCGCTTGAGCGGCACGAGGTCGCGTACGTTGCCGTACAGCACGAACAGCGCGTAAGTGCGCGAGTAATACTTCTCGGAAAACTGGCGCGCCCAGGGCGGGAACGCTTCCAGGTGAGAAGCAGCGGGGGACGGAGAAGACAGGATAGACATGGTCAGTTCCGTGTCCGGCCTCTCGTTCGGGACGACGACACCGAATCGCTGCCGGAATCCCCGAGCAGCGAAGGCATTTCGGACATATCCGGCACAGCCATCTCGAAAATGGCCTCCACCTCGCGGATGGTTTCCTCGGTTTGCTCGACGTCCGACATCAGGGTCGCCAACTGGTCGGTGAGTTCCTGCGGATCGCGCATGGTGACCGACTGGTCACGGATCAGCTCCAGCACGTCTTCGATGGCCGAGCACTGGGCATCAATCACCTGGCGGTTCTCGCGAATCTTGTCGAACTTGGCCAGGCGCCGGGAGAGGATGTCAATGCGCTTTCGGTTGATCTCCTGCACCTTGGGAGAATCGGCTTCGAGCGCGCGCTGCAGCGCCGCCACTTCCCGCTTGATCGCCTCCGGGTCGGTCTGGCGAAGGTATTCGCGGTGCTGGTTGGCGCCGTGCAGAAGCCGGATGTAGGCCTGGGTCAGCCCCTGGAGTTTATCTTCCATCTGGCCGACGAATATCTGCGAAGTGGAAGAGAGCCTTTGGTAGTTGGCCCGGATCGCGCGGCACATCTTGTCCACGTCGGCATAGCGCGTGCGCATCTCCGGCGGCAGCTCGTGGTAGAAGGCGGCCAGCCGCGCATCGTGGCGCCGCTTCTCCTCGGCATACTTCCAGGAGCGCACCAGGCGCCGGAAGCGGCTGCTCTGCGGCACCACGCTCAGGTAGATCAGCTCGAGGCCGGCGGCCATCAGCAGCGGCAGGCCGGTTCCGGAAACCAACGCGAAAGCCGCGGCCCCGGCCAGGCCGATCCAGTTGTACTGCCACCGGAGCGCTTCTTTGACGAAGTTGGTGCGATCCAGGCCCAGCTCTTCCGCCTCGCGCCCCACGGCGCGACGGATTTCCGAACCGATGCCGCCGTCTTTTTCGTCAGCCATGCGGGCCTTTACCGTAGCACAGGCATTCCTGCCTGTGCGCGGGTTTTTAGAGGGAAGGGAAGCGGCCGCGGATTTCCTGTAGCAAATCGAGAAACTCGGGGGT
>JBKKAI010000687.1:0-3341 GCA_046714815.1 Terriglobia bacterium
CTCCCAGGCTCATGACTGCTTTTCCAGGCGGGCGCGAACCTTGTCGCTGAGCGCCTTGCCGTCCACGCGGCGGCCGGCCAGCCGCGCGTTCGCCGCCTTCATCACCGCGCCCATCTGCTTCGCTGACGCCGCCGCGGTTTCGGCAAACGCCGCGTCAATCGCCCAATCCATGTCGGCTTCGGTGGCCGGCGCGGGCAGGTATTCCTCGAGGATGGGAATCTCCGCCTCTTCCTTCACCGCCAGGTCTTCCCGCCCGCCCTTGCGGTATTGCTCGACAGAGTCGCGGCGCTGCTTGATGAGCGCGCCGAACACCTGTTGGCACTCACTGTCGTCGAGGGGTTTGCGCTTCTCCACCTCGCGGTTGCGGATGGCGGTCTTGACCATGCGCAGCACGCTGAGCCGCAGTTCATTCTTCTTGCGCATCGCCTCGACCATTTCCTGCTGAACACGTTCCTGGATTGTCATGGCGTCTGTACTCCCTGTCGTCGCGCCTCCCGCCGCGCCTTTTGGCTTGGCATGTTATTCTAACTTGCTTCTGGTTTCCGCCTGTCTTTGCCGCAGGGTGATTCATCATGATTCGAAAACCGCGCCTTCTGACTCCCGGCCCCACGCCCCTGCTGCCCGCGGCGCAGCGCGCGCTGGCCAACGCCGAAGTGCACCATCGCACCGAAGAATTCCGCCGCGTCTACGCCGAGGTGCTGGAAGGGCTGAAGTATTTCTACGGAACCGCGAACGATGTCATCCTTTTCACCAGCTCGGGCACCGGCGCGATGGAGGCGGCCGTCTCCAACCTGTTCTCGCCCGGCGATCGCGTCCTGGTGGCCACGGCCGGAAAGTTCGGCGAGCGCTGGGTGGACCTGGCGCGGGCCTACGGGCTCGAGGTCGAGTGTGTGTCGGCGCCCTACGGCAGCGCCGTGCCGGCCGCTGATGTCGCCGCGAAGATCGGCGCGGGCCAGATCCGCGGCGTGTTCGTGCAGGCCACCGAAAGCTCCACCGGCGCGCGCCACGATATCGAGGGAATCGCGCGGGCGGTGCGCCAGGCCGAGGGCGATCCGCTGCTGGTGGTGGACGCTATCACCGGGCTCGGCACCAGCCAACTGGACGTGGACGGCTGGGGCCTGGACATCGTCATCGGCGGGTCCCAGAAGGCGCTGATGGCGCCGCCGGGGCTGGCTTTCGCCAGCGTCAGCGAGCGCGCCTGGGGGCGGATGGAAACGGCGCGCGCGCCCCGCTACTATTTCGATTTCCGCCGCGAGCGCAAGGCGGCGCGGAAGGGCGAAGCGGCGTTCACTCCGTCCACCGCGCTGGTGCTGGGGCTGGCGGAAGTCCTGCGCTACGTGCGCGAGCTGGGCCGCGAGCGCCTGATCGCCAACGCGCACCTGCTGGCCGAAGCCACGCGCGCCGGCGTCGCGGCCATGGGCCTCGATCTGTTCTCGCCCGGCGCGCCGGCCGATGCTCTGACCGCCGTCCGCTCGCCGGAGGGCTTCGACTCCGGCGTCATCATCAAGGAGATGCGCGCGCGCTTCGGCATTACGCTGGCCAATGGCCAGGGGGAGATGAAAGGTCAACTGTTCCGCATCGCGCACCTCGGCTACTTCGATTTTCCCGAGACGGTGGGTATGCTGGCCGCGCTCGAGCTGTCGCTCGGCGCGCTGAAGGCCGCCCCGGTGAAGCTGGGAGCGGCGGCGCGCGCGGCTCAGGAAGTGTTTCTGGGCGAGTGCGGAGGCGGCGCGTGAAGATCGTCGTCGCCGAAAAAATCTCCCGGGGCGGCGTGGGGTTGCTGAAGGCCGAGCGCTGGAAGGTGCTGGAGCCGGCGGGGACCGACGAACTCCACCGGGCCCTGAAAGACGCCGACGCTCTCATCGTGCGCAGCGCGGTGAAGGTGGATGCGGCGCTGCTCGGCCACGCGGCGGCCCTGCGCGTGGTGGGCCGGGCCGGAGTCGGCGTGGATAACGTGGACCTGGAAGCGGCCACCCGCCGGGGCATTCTGGTGCTGAACACGCCGGGCGGCAACGCCGTCAGCGTCGCCGAGCACACGCTGGCGCTGATGCTGTCCATGGCCCGCACCATCCCGCAGGCCAACCAGTCCATCAAGCAGGGGCGCTGGGAAAAGAAGCTGTTCCTGGGCCGCGAGCTGCGCGAGAAGACGCTGGGCATTATCGGCCTGGGGCGCATCGGCGTCGAAGTGGTGAAGCGCGCCCGCGCGCTGGAGATGCGTGTGCTGGCCTACGATCCGTACGTCACGCCGGTGGTGGCCTCGGAAGCCGGCGTCGAATTGGTGAAACGCGAACGGCTGCTGGCGGAAAGCGATTACATCAGCCTCCACCTCTCGCTGACGCCCGAGACCGCGGGCATGATCAACGCCGCCGCGCTGGCGAAGATGAAGCCCGGGGTGCGCATCGTAAACTGCGCGCGAGGCGAGCTGGTGGACGAGCGGGCGCTCGCCGCGGCCATTGTCTCCGGGAAGGTGGCCGGCGCGGCGCTCGATGTCTTCGCCGAAGAGCCGCCCCCCACCGGCCACCCTTTGGCCATGCTGCCCCAGGTGATCGCCACGCCGCACATTGCCGGCTCCACCGAAGAAGCGCAGGAGATGGTGGGCTACCGGATCGCCGAGCAGGTGCGCGAATACCTCAAGAGCGGCATGATCCTTCACGCGGTGAATGTCCCGGCGCCTTCGCCGGACGAATACCGCAAGCTGCAGCCCTACCTGCAGCTCGCCGAGCGGCTGGGCTCATTCGCCGCGCAGGTGGCCGAGGGGCGGCAGCGCGCCGTGCGCATCGGCTATTCCGGCAAGCTGGCGCAGATGAACACCAGCATGCTGCGCAATGCCGTGCTGAAAGGCATTCTAAACCGCGTGCTGGCGGAAAAAGCGAACCTGGTCAACGCCGCCTCGATCGCCGCCGACCGCGGCCTGCGCCTCGAGGAAAGCCGCGGCCGCGGCTCGTCGCCGGGCCTGGTGCGGGTGATCCTCGAGACCGGCCGCACCGAGACCAGCGCCGAAGGCATGGTGCTGCATGACTCGCAGCCACGCCTGCTCTCGGTGGACGGCATCCCGCTCGAAGCGCCGCTCACCGGCAACCTGATCTTTTTCAAGAATGCGGACGTGCCCGGGGTGATCGGTCGCATCGGAACGCTGCTGGGAAAGCGGCGGGTGAACATCGCCAATTTTTCGCTGGGACGCCGCGAACCCACGGGCAATAAAAAATCGCCGGCCGAAGCCGTCGCCGTGGTCCACTATGATGGGCCCTGCGTGCCGGATGCGGTACTGGCCGAGCTGCGCAAGATCCCGGCGGTCCGCTTCGTTCGCTCGATCGAGATTGTTTGACGGAGGCGCCATGTCC
>JBKKAI010000688.1:0-2847 GCA_046714815.1 Terriglobia bacterium
TGCTTCTTCCTGAACCCGCTGCGCATCGAGCAGATGCGCGACATCGCGTTTTCCGGCGGCGTGCTGCCCCAGAAATCAACCGATTTCTTTCCCAAGATGCTCTCGGGCCTGACAGGGTATCGCGTAGAAGACTGAAGGACGGTCAGGCTTCGGCCGCGCCGACGAAACTGGCCACCGCCTGCTCCTCATCCTCGAAAACCTCGAAAACCGGCAGCATCTTGGTGACGGTGAGCGCGTCCACCACCTTCTTGCTGGGCCGGAGCAGCTTGAGGGCGCCGCCGCCGCCGCGCGCCGAGCTGAAACCGGCGATCAGCGAGCCCAGGCCCGCGCTGTCTATATAAGACAGCTTTTCCATTTCCAGCAGGATGGACTTCTGTCCTTCGTCCACTAGGCCCTTGATCTTTTCGCGCAGACCGCGGGTGTCGTCGCCCAGGCACAACCGGCCTTCCAGGGTGACAATCGTGACTCCTTCGCGTTCTCGCGTGGAAGTGACCAGGTCCACTGTGCGTCCTCCTTGGCGACGATGGCGCTGGACGGCTTGGGCGGCTGATTGTAACATGGGAAGATAGAAGATAAAGGAGAACCAATGGCACAGGAAAAGCCTAATGAAAAGCCTCAGGCCTGGGCGGCCAGGAACCTTGGCAGCGGGACCTTTGTGATTTCGAAACCGAAGCGCAAGTTTGCCAAGCTGCGCGCCTCCCGCGTGAAGAACAAGCGCCGCGGCCGCTGATTCCCCTTGTCATCCCGAGCGAAGCGTGGGACCTGCTTTTCGCGCCTCTAAAGGTAGACCTCGGGGCAAAGAATGGCTTCGTTGCTGGACCCGTCCGCCATCCGCCGACACTATACTGCTGGCAGGGAGGGCGCGGGGCATGACGGGCATGACAGGCATGACACAAGCGGTGGAGGCGGGAAGCGCGGCGCCGGATTTTGCGTATACCACGGCCCGGGGCGAGACGCGGCGCCTGTCGGCGTTCTGGGCCGATCGCCCGGCGCTGGTGCTCTGGCTGCGCCACTTCGGCTGAACCTTCTACGCCGAAATGCTCATGCAGTTGCATGAGAAGCTGGCGGAATTCGAGAAGCGCGGCGTCGGCCTGGCCTGCGTGGTGCAGGGCACGGCCGAGGAAGCGGAGCGTTTCTGCGGAAGGCATCAGCTCGCGTCCCAATGCGTCCCCGATCCCGGCAGGGAAAGTTACCGGGCGATGGGCTTCCCGCGGGCGCGTTGGAGGAACCTGCTGCTGCCTTCTCGCGAGGTGCTGCGCCACCGGTCGCGCGCGAAGGAGGCCGGCTGCGGCGTCAGCCTCAGCGGCACGTTCCAGAAGCACAGCGACGTGCGCCAGTTGCCCGGCGCCGCGCTGGTCGCGCCCGGCGGCCGCATCGTCTGGCTCCATCGCAGCGCCCACGTCGCCGACCTGCCCTCGGCCGATGAGCTTCTCAACGTCGTCGGGAGCCATCTGCTATCATAAGAACTACGCAATCCCCAGGCAGCACGCCAATGAACCCGCAGGTTGTTCTTATCTCCACCTACGAGCTGGGGCGGCAGCCCTTCGGGCTGGCGTCGCCGGTGGCGTGGCTGCGCCGCGCCGGAGCTTCGGTGACCTGCCTCGACCTGTCCCGCGAAAAGCTGCGCGAGGAGCCGGTGCGCGCCGCCGACATGGTGGCCTTCCACCTGCCGATGCATACCGCCACGCGCATGGCGGCCCAGGTGGCGCCCACCGTGCGGCGGCTGAACCCGCGCGCGCGCCTCGTCTTCTATGGCCTGTACGCGCCGCTCAACGCGGAATTCCTCCGCGGGCTGGGCGCCGACGCGGTGCTGGGCGGCGAGTTTGAAGAGGGCCTGGTGCGCCTGCTTGGCCGCTGGACCGGAGCGGCTCCCGAAACCACCATCTCGCTGGCGCGGCAGCAGTTTCTTGTGCCCGAGCGCGACGGCCTGCCGGCGCTCTCCACCTACGCCCGGCTGCGCACCGCGGACGGACAACTGCGCACGGCCGGCTACACCGAAGCCAGCCGCGGTTGCAAGCACCTCTGCCGCCATTGCCCCATCGTTCCGGTATACAACGGAGCGTTCCGCATCGTGCAGCGCGACGTGGTGCTCGAAGACATCCGGCGGCAGGTCGCGGCCGGCGCCGAGCACATCACCTTCGGCGACCCGGACTTTTTCAACGGCGTCACCCACGCCATCGGGATCGCGCGCTCGCTCCACCGCGAGTTCCCCGCGCTGAGTTGGGACGCTACGATCAAAGTGGAGCACTTGAAGAAGCACTCCGCCGCTCTGCCGGTACTGGCTGAAACCGGGTGCCTGTTCGTCACCAGCGCCGTTGAGTCGGTGGACGGCCGCATCCTCGCGCTTCTCGACAAGGGCCATACCCGCTCCGACTTCTACGAGGTGGCGGCGCTGTGCCGCCGCGCCGGGCTCACGCTGGCGCCGACGTTTGTGGCGTTCACGCCGTGGACGACGCCGGCCGGCTACTGCGATCTGCTGTCGGCGCTGGCCGAGCTGGATCTGGTGGAGCACCTCGCTCCGATCCAGCTCGCCATTCGGCTGCTGATTCCCTCCGGCAGCCGCCTGCTGGAGCTCGCCGAGATCCGCCGCATGACGGAGGGCAACTTCGACCAGGCGGCGCTGACCTTCCGCTGGGAGCACCCGGACCCTGCGGTGGACCGGCTGTGCGCCGAGGTGCAGGGGATTGTCTGGCGCGCGGAGAAGAAGAGCGCGCCGCGCGCCGCGATTTTCGAGCGCATCTGTGACGCGGCGTGGCGCGCCGCGGGCCGCGGGGCGCCGCCGCGATCGCTGCCCGCGCCGTTCGCGCGCACCGCGGTGCCTTACCTCAACGAGCCCTGGTATTGTTG
>JBKKAI010000689.1:0-2877 GCA_046714815.1 Terriglobia bacterium
GCGAATCGCTGTTCCGCTGGGTGCTGCAATCAATCGAGAAGGCAGGCGGCGTGGATGCAGGGATACGGGCAGCGGTCCAGCCGCTGATCGCCGACGGTCAGTTCTCCAGCCTCAATTTCCTGGTGGCCCGCGCCGGGGAGATCTATGCCTTTCGATACGCCACTCGTTCGCTGGGGTACTACTCCATGTACTTTTTGCAGCGGCCCGCGGGCGGCGAGCTCGACGCCCAGGCTACAGACGTCCACGCCCATCTGCGTACGGACGGTCTGACGCGACAACGCGCGGTGGTGATCGCTACCGAAAAGCTGACCACCGAGCCTTGGCAGGCGGTCGAGCCTGGTCATTTGTTGTGTGTGAAGGCGGACTTGACGGTGTCGTCGGTAAGCGTTCTTAGCTAAGTCCGCCGTACGGCGGCTTGATGCGGTCGAACTCGAATTGCGTCGGGTCGGCGCCGGCTTTTTGCAATTGACGGACACAGTCTTCCGCGGAATCACCGATGGCTTCAATCCGGCGCAGCCGCGCGCCCACTTGTGGTTTGCCATCCACTTCCACTACACCTGTCGGGACATAGCGCTCCAGCGCGATCCACTTGCCGGCCAGCTCGAATCGCTCCTTAATGGTCAGGTCTTCGGGAGAACGGCCCATCGCAGTCATATCGAGAGACTATCGTAGCACACCGAGCTGCGGCTCCGGGCCGCCTGCCTCGCTCCAGCGGATTCGGGCCGTCATTTGCATGACTACGAAGAGAGTGACGATGGCCCCGATGGTCACGGTCAACCCGGTGAAGCCCTTGAAGAAGAAAGCATAGGAGAACAGCACCAAGTAGACGAGTTGCGCGCCGCCCGCCTCCAGAACAGCAAAGCGCGCTCCCACCACCAGGCGTAGGGATTGGCGGTGTATTTTGCCTACGGCCGGAGACATAGCTTGGCGAATCGGGTCACCGGACCGCGAACGTGACCATGTTGCTGCTGCGGCTGCCGGCTTGGATCTGCAGCGTTGCGCCTCCGGTTGGCGTTGATGCCGGTACTTGTACGTTGACTTGATAGAGGCCGATGAAGCCCGGAGCGACGGCAGAAAACTGCACGGGGGCAGCAACGCCGTTGACCAGCGCGGTCGGAGTCAAGACAGTTGAATTGAATGGCGGAACCGTCGCCCCAGCCTGTCCGGTCGGCAGCGCAGGATTCGTAGCGCCGAGTCCGGTGGCGAAGATCTGGATCACCGAGCCGGGTGAGGCGGGGTTGTCGATCGAGTTGGCCGAGAAATCCTGATTCAGGATCGCGCCCTGTCCCAGCGTCCCCGGTTGTGAAGAGAAGATGCCGGGCGTCTCGGATGCGATCTTGATCTGAAGCGCCGGGCCGCGAACTCCTCCGGACACAACCGCTACCGCAGCGCTGCTTCCTGCCGCGTCGAAGGGCATTTGGAAATTGATCTGTTGCGGGGAAACGAAATACAACGGAGCCGCAAGGTCGTTCACCAGCACCTGTGTTCCAACCAGCGTTGTGGGCAGCGGCTTGCTCGTAGCGGCGCCGATGCCGGATGCCAGACGAGTTCCAAACAACGACGCGATCGAGCCCGGACTAACCACAGCGTCGGCCGAGAAACTCGCGCCGTTGACCACTCCGTTCTGCCCCACGACCGGCGCGGCGACAGCCAGCGTGACAGGAATCACCAAGGAAGTGTTGGCGGCGCCCGCAGAGGTCAAGGTAATTGTCCCGGCGTACGCACCCGCAGCCAGCGTGGTCGAGTTAACAGCAGCCGTGACCGAGCCGGGCGCTTGACCGGTTACCGAGTTGATCGAAAGCCACGGACCGCCAGATTGCGTCTTGGCCTCGGCGGCCCATGAGAGCGATCCGCTTCCAGCGTTGGCAATCACGAATGCCTGCGGCGCTGGACTGCTGCCGGAATTGGCGGCAAACGACAATGCCGGAGGGTCGGACGCAAGCAGTGCCGCGCCGGCGGGAGCGAGCGTCAACCGCACCCGGACCGTCTGCGGAGAATTTGCGGCGCCGGGAGCAACCAGCGTCACGACCGCCGAATATGCGCCCGGAGGTAATCCCGCGGTATTCACGCCGGCCGAGACGCTGGCCGATCCGCTTCCCGAAGCAGGCGTGAGCGCGAGCCAGTTTCCGCCGGTGATTTCTGTGATCACGGCAGTCCAACTCACCCCGCACTCGCTAAGGCCGTCGATCGAGAATCGTTGCTCCGCCGGATTCACGCCGGGCTGCGCCGTGAAGTTCAGCGTAGCCGGCGTCGGTAAGAAGGACGGCGGCGAACTCACTTCTAGTTGTACTGCCAGGTTCTGGGGCGAGTTGCTGGCGCCGCCCGCGGCAATCTCGACGTTGCCCCCATAAGACCCGGCCACGAGTCCAATCGTGTTCGGCCTAACGGTCAGAGTCGCCTCGCCGGTCGCAGACGCAGGCAGTGCGCCCAACCATGGCCCCCCGGCTGTCGTCGAAGTGACTGCGGTCCAACTCAAAGCGCCGCCGGGATTCGAAAGCGAAACCGTCTTCGCGGCAGGACTCGGACAGCCCTGTCGGGCCGAAAATGAAAGTGAAGTAGCACTCAGCGCAATGCTTGGGCGCACCGCGGACACCTGCAGCGTGACGGGGAAAGAGACGGGAGATCCTGAAGCGCCGGTGGCGGTCACGGTCACGCGCCCCTCGTATGAGCCTGCAGCCAGTCCCGCAATGTTGATGGTGACCCCGAACGTTGACGGCGCCGTGCCTGCTGCGGGTCTGATCCCCAGCCAGCTACCTCCCGTGGCGGCGGCCGTCCAGGACAGCGCTCCAGTTCCATCGTTGACGATGGTAGTGGTCTGCGGCTCGGGATTCGCGCCGCCGGACTGCGCGGTGAACAGCATCCCGCGCGATCCTACAG
>JBKKAI010000690.1:0-5354 GCA_046714815.1 Terriglobia bacterium
GATCGGGATCCTGCAGCAGCCGGTTGAGGTGAGTCACCAGAGCCCGGTTGCCCAGCCGGCCGAGCGCCGCCACCGCCGTAGCTCGGATTTGGGCCGCCGGATGCGACAGCAGGTCCACCAGCACATCCTGGCTTTCGGGACGGCCGAAGCGTTCCAGCAGCAGGATGGCCGGCACGGCGGATTCCGGCGGCGCGGTGCGAATCGCGTTGGTCAGCCTCGCCAGGCTTTCCGAGCCCTTCATCTTCGCCAGTGTTTCGGCGGCCGACAGGCGTTGGGCGACGCTGCCCGCGCCGAGGTTCTCCACCAGCGCCTCGATGTAGCCGCGCCGCACCCTCAGTGACGCGCCCACCCAGACGCACGCGGCAACCGCCGCGCAAATGCTGATCTGTCGCGGGCTGAGAACGCGCGCGCCCGCCACCAGCAGCAGGCCGCAAACGCCGCTCATCAGCGGCCGGAAGCAGCCTTCCACAAAGGCGCGCAGGCGCGGCCGGCGCTCCAGCGGCAGCGGGTTGTAGAGCAATTCGAACGAAGAGCTCTGTACCGTGCAGAACAATGTGTTGTCAATGAACCGCGCGGTGAACGCCGTTCCGTAGTTGAGCGAGGTCGCCATGCCCAGCGTCGAGAGCAGCATCAACGACGGCTCGATGGCGATGGTGGCCCCCACACCCACGTTCGCCAGCAGCCACGGAGTGCCCAGGAGCTGGATCAACAATCCGAGAATGCCGGAGATGCCGCGGAAGGCGCCCAGGAAGCTGGTCAGCTCATCCGGCGTCCGGTAGGAATCGTTCATGACCTGGCTGAATTGAAAGTCCACCAGCACGAACACCACGGTATTGGCCAGCGCGATGGCCCCCATGGCGCGCAGCAGCCGGGTGGAGCGCATCTCCCGGAAACCGTTCGTGAGCGTATCGAGCCAGCCGGCCCGGACGGCCGGCTTCGCCGCAACAGCGGCCGCAACGGCTACCCGCGGGTTGCCGGCGGCGCCGCGGGCGCGCCGCAGCGCCGCATACAGCAGCAGCAGCGTCAGGACGAGCATCACTGCCCAAACCAGAAAAAGATTCGCCGAGCCGAGCAGCCTTACCAGCGGCCGGGTCATGAATCCGCAGGCGATCATGCTCAGCAGGCCACCGGTTCCCACGATCGGCAGCAGCCGCTTGGCCTGCCGGGTATCGAACAGCTCGCCCGTCGCCGTCCAGAACACCATGCCCGAGACAATCGAGACGGCCTGGCAGACGACGTAAAGCACGGGGTAGAACCAGCGTGGTTCGCCGACCAGCGCCAGGCGGCACGCGCCGAGCAACCCGCAGAAGACCACGAACGAAAGGTTCAGCAGCCGGCGGCGCTCCACGCGCTCCACCAGCGCGCTGTAAAGCATGGCGCTGGCCACCACCAGCAGCGCGCTCGCGACATACATGTAGGGCAGGTTCGCGACACCGAAGTTCTTGATGAACAGCGCGTCCCGTGCGTTGCGGCCGATGACCGAGCCGCCGAACACCAGGAAATAGGCGGCGCCGATCAGCAGCACCAGCACGCCCTCGCCGGGCTGGAGGCGCAGCCAACGCCCGGCCAGCGCGGAAAGCCGCCCCGCCGGCCGCTGCCGGGAATCACGAACGGAGGATGTTGGGTCTCCCATTTGTTTTGAGCGATTGGTTGTGGCCGGAGGATAGCGAAAATCCGCGTTTCAAGCAACCGGCAGGAACCATGATGATCGCGCGTTTGGTTTACAACGGCTCCACGGTGGAGATCAGGTGGAGAACGGCACTCACAAGTGATAGCTGTTACGTGACTGACGGCTTGATCTCGAACTCAGAACGACAGCCGTAACGCGAACTGCATCTGCCGCGGCAGATAGCCGGCCGAGGTGTTGCGGATCTTGCCGAAATCCGGGCTCTCCAGGTTGTTGTTCGGATCATCCAACGTCGGCGTGTTGGTGATGTTGAAGGCCTCCCAGCGGAACTGCAGGCCGATGCGCTCGGTGATGGCAAACGATTTCATCAGGCCGGCATCAATGTTGAACAGGCCGTCGCCGCTCAGAATCGCGCGCCCCGCGTTGCCGAAGCGAAAGCTGCCGTCCGGATTGCGCGGCAGGACAAACGCCGACGTATCGAACCAGCGCTCCGCCGTCCGCTCGTCCAGCGTGCCGTTGCCGATGCGGTCGGCCCGCCAGTCGTTGTTGCCGATGGCGGTGGCGCCCAGCCGCGTCCGCGGGGTGGGCACCGTCACGGTGAAGTAGTGCCCGGTCTGCGCCGACGCCAGGCCGGAAAGCTGCCAGCCGCCAAACACGTGATTCAGGAGCCCGCCGCGGTTCATCCACGCGCGGCCCTTGCCGAAGGGCAGTTCGTAGACGGACGCGGCGACAAAGCGGTGGCGGTAATCGAAGTTGGAGTTGCCCCGGCTGAGGCCGAAGTTCCGCACGTCCTGGATGCCGCCGCCGCCCGACCCGAACTGCTCCGGCACGTTGTCAATCGAATGGCTCCAGGTGTAGGAGCTGGAGAACGACAGGCCGTTGGCGTAGCGGCGGTCCACCTGCAGGTCCAGCCCGTGATAGCTGCCGTGGCCGTACGGCGTGCGCAGGGTGATGTTGTCCCACTGCGGGATGGGCCGGCGCTGGCGCTCCGTCGCCACCGGACCCGGGTCCGACCCGTTCCAGTTATAAGCGTCCAGGATGTAGTTGGTGGAAGAGCCGACGTAGGCCATCGTCAGCGAGAAGTTGGCCGGCAGCTCCTGCTGCACGGCGAAGTTCCACTGGTACACGGTGGGCGACGGCAGGTTCTTTGACCAGACGATCCAGCTCAGGCCGTCGGCCGGCGTGGTGGTGCTTCCCAGGAAATTGGCGGGGAGACCGCGGCTGAGCTGCACGGCCGGCGCGGTGGTGCTGGAGCGCGCGGTGAGGCTGCGGTTGAAGGGGAAATTGTTGATCATGCGGCCATCGGCGCCGAGCGAGCCCTGCCCGCCGTAGAACACTCCCGTCCCGCCGCGGACCACCGTGCGCGGCCGCGCCTGCCAGGCGAAGCCGATCCGCGGCCCCCAGTTGTTCGTATCCGTATTCACCAGGCCGCGGCACGACCAGGAATTGCCGCAATGAGCGGCGCGCTCGAGCGCGTTGAAGTTCGCTCCCGGCTCGATCACCAGCCGGATCATGTTGTCGTGCTTGTCGAACCACGGGCTGGTTAGCTCGTAGCGCAGCCCCAGGTTCAGCGTGAAGCGCGGCGTAAGTTTCCAGTCGTCCTGCGCGTAGAACATGTAGTTGCGGAAGCGCATTTGCCCGACCAGGGTGCTGGTAAGCCCCGCGGTTGTCGGCATGCCGAGCAGGAAGTCGCCGAAGCTGATGCCGGTGAACTGCCCGTCAAAGCCGAAATTACCGTGCGAGCTGTTGCCGCCGAAGATGTCGGAGCGGTTCCAGCGCAGGTCCATGCCGAACTTCCAGTTGTGATTGCCGCGGTTCCAGGAGACGTTGTCCAGGTATTGGTGCACCTGGTGGATTTTGAAGTTGGGCATCGAGCCCGGCTCGCCCAGGCCCTGGTACCCCAGCGCGCCCGTGAAAGAAAACTGCGGCAGGCCGAACAGCCGGCCGCTGACGGGGATGCCGTTAATGCCGTAGCGCGCCGTCAGATCAGTGAGTGGCTCCTCCGACAGCTCCCGCTTGTCCACCTTCTGGCGGATGAAGCCGTAGCGGAATTCGTTGAGCAGCGTGGGGGAAAACAGGCGGGTGTAGGAGAAGGCGGCGCTGCGCGCGTCGTCGTCGTCAAAGGCGCGGTCATTCCCCTGGCCGCCGCGGGCGGGAGGCGGAAAGACCGACTGCCGCAGGTTGTCGGTGCGGTTCAGGCTGACGCGCGCGAACATCTTGTCCTTGTCGGACAGGTTGTGATCCGCGCGCGTGTCTATCTGGTCGCGCGTGCGGTTCCACGGCGGGTTGCTGATGAAGTTCTGCCGGGTGCCCGAGCCGGCGAAGTTCGGCGCCGGCCACAGATCCAGAAGCTTCGCCGCGGTGGCATCGAAGCGCGCCGCCGGAACCTGGTTGCCGGCGAAGCAGCCGCGCTGGTCGGCGGCTGCGCAGGGCAGGTTCAGGGCCGGGTCGCGGACCAGCCGCGTGAACAGGCCGCGCCGCTCGTCCGCCGTCGGCACGGTCACAAAGTCGGTCTGCGCGCGGCGCTCGCGGCGGCCTTCCCAACTGGTGAAGAAGAAGGTCTTGTCGCGCCGGATCGGGCCGCCGAAGGTGGCGCCGAACTGGTTCTGCCGGAGGATCTCCGGATCGGCGCGGCCGTCGCGGTCGCGGTCTACGTAATTGAAGGTATCGCGCGCGTCGAACACGTCATTCCGCACGTATTCGAACGCGGTCCCGTGGAAGCGGTTCGTGCCCGTCTTGGTGTTGACGATCATCACCGCGCCGGAATTGCGCCCGAACTCGGCGGAGTAGTTGCTGGTCTGGACTTTGAATTCGGCCACCGCGTCGAGCGACGGCACCACCACCTGGGCTTTGCGGTCCTGCATGCCCATGACGTTGTTGTTGTTGTCTATGCCGTCAATGATGAAGTTGTTCTGCGTCATCGGCTGGCCGTGCGCGTTGAAGCCGCTCTCGCGGTCACGGCTGCGCGTGGCCGGCAGCACGCCGGCCGTCAGCCAGGCGAGTTGCTGGAAATTGCGGCCGTTGAGCGGCAGCTCGCGGATCTCGCGCTGGCCCACCACGTGCGACAGCGACGAAGTCTCCGATTGCAGCAGCGGCGCCTCGGCGGTGACGGTGACGGTCTCGGCCACCTGGCCGAGGTCCAGCCGGAAGTCGGCGCGCACGCGGTCCTGCGCGTGCAACTCGACCGCCGGCCACACCGCCTTCTTGAAGCCGGTCTTCTCGACGGTGATCTCGTACGTGCCGATGCGCAGCGGTCCGATCGTGTACGCGCCGGTTTCGGCCGTTTCCGCCGTGCGCCGCTCGTTGGTATCCCGGTTGGCGGCGGTGACTTTCGCGCCCGGTATCACGGCGCCGGTGGCGTCAGAAACCACGCCGGTGATGACGCCCATATCCTGCTGGGCGGCCGCCGTCGCGGCAATGAGCAGTACAGCCAGGGTAAGAGACCGCATTTCTCGCCTCCTCGTTAGGGGAAACGATACGCTTCGACCGGCAAAGTTGCAAGGTCCCTGGCGACGCGCAGAACAGGCAGCGCGCGTCTTGCCAGGCGCAGTCGTGGGCGCGGCCGGAAGGCCCATGCGGGTGATGGCCGTCCCGAAGCGGCTTTTTCGACGGCTATCAGGCAGTGGCGGCGCAACAGGCCTCAAATCAGAACGGCCTGTCAGGCTATGGAGTGGCCGTGACGGTGGCGTCCGTCACGACCGCGCCCGAGGCATCGCTGACCACACCC
>JBKKAI010000691.1:0-5901 GCA_046714815.1 Terriglobia bacterium
CTGTATCGGCGCCGGGCGTTGAGCCACAGCTTCTCGCCGTGACCTTGCATGTAGTCCCGTCGGCCACGCCGCCGTCGGCGTTGGTTGAGCCGAACGGACTGGTCTTCGTTTTTGCCGCCGGCGGCGCCCCGCCGCCGGCGCAGATCCTCACCCTCAGCAACACCGGCGGCGGCGCCCTCAATTTCATCCTTGGTCCCTCCACCATCACGGGCGGGAACTGGCTATCGGCGACGCCGGTAACCGGCAGCACCAGCGATGGGCCGGTCAGCCTCCGCGTTAATGTGAACACGATTGGAGTGCCAATCGGAGTGCACCGCGGCAAGATTACGGTAAGCGGAGCATCGCTGGCGCCGCAGGAGATTGATGCCTTGCTGATCGTGACGCCGGCTGATACAGCGAGCACGCTCTTCCAGGTCCGGCCGCCGGACTTCGGCATGCCCTTGGCGGCGGGCGCCGCCGGCGCCGCCTGCGTTCCCACGGGCCTGGAGCTGGTGGCCACGTCGCTGGGCAACGGCCTGACGCTGGCGGTGTCGTTTCCGAAGATCATCCTGACGCTGGCCGTGGACACCTGCGGCAACGCGATCAGCAACGCTTCGGTGCTGGCCGCCGTGGACGGCGCGAATATCAACATGCAGGCGCTGGGCAACGGCCTGTACAGCGGGTTGTGGGTGCCGCAGCGCGTCGCCGCTTCGCTGCCGCTGGAGCTGAGCGCGTCGCATTCCTCGTTTCCGGCCGCCGCGCGTCGGACCTATACCATCTCCACCGCGGTCGCCGCCGGTGCCGTGCAGTTGCCGGTGATGTTTGAGGACGGCGTGGTGGAAGGTGCGGCGTTTACGCCGCGGCGCCCGCTGTCGCCCGGCGGCATCATCTCGCTGTTCGGCGCGCGCTTGTCGCCCAGCGAGGCCGGTGCCGTCAGCGTGCCGCTGTCGCGCATCCTGGCCGGGGTTAGCGTGCGTATCGGTGGGCAGACCGCGCCGCTCTACTACGTCAACACGGGGCAGATCAACGCGCAGGTCCCATTCGAGCTGGCTGCCGGCTCGGCGGTGACGGTGGTGGTCAGCTCCGCTAACCTGCTGACGGCGCCGCAGAACTACCTGATCGCGCCCGCGCAGCCCGGCGTGTTCCGCTCCGGCGCCAATGCGGCGATCCTCAATGCGCGCTCCAGCCAGGTGACGGCGCAAAACCCCGCGGTGATCGGCGAGGTGCTCCAGATTTACGCCACCGGCCTGGGGCTCACCGACGTTGCCGTGCAGACCGGCGCGGCCGCGCCGGCGTTCAGCACCGTTCGTCTGCCGGTATCGGTGACCATTGGCGGGTTGCCCGCCAGCGTGCAATACCAGGGGCTGGCGCCGAACTTCGTTGGGCTGTACCAGGTGAACGTTGTTGTGCCGCAGGTGACGCCGGGCGCGGCGGTGCCGGTGGTTTTGACGCAGAACGGCATCCCCAGCAACCCCGATTCGCCGATCACGATTCCCGTTCGCGCGCCGTAAAAGCAATGATGAATGATGAATGATGAATTCATAGCTTCTCCCTCGCGATGCGCGCCGTAAGCGGGGAAATGCGTTCTCGAACGCGGTCGAGATACGCCCGCACCTCCCCAGGCCGTTCTCTGCTCAGCTCCTTCAGGAGCCAGCCGACGCCTTTCCGCACCAGGTCACGCTCATCGGCGAGCAGGCCGTCGCACAGCTCGAAAACTTCCCGCGCATGAAAGCCGCGGCGGGCGGCCGGGACCAGCGCCACAACGGCCGCGCGGCGGGACCACTGGCTTTTCGATCCGGCCCAGGTCCGCAGGGCGGCCAGACGGCGCGGGTCCTGCTTGACCATCGGGCCCAGCAACCCGATGCAAAGGCCGTCACAGGCGGCCCAGTTGCGGATGTGGGCGATCCAGCGTGCGAGTCTGCGAAACTCCACCTCGCCGAAGTTGCGGACCTCGCGCTCGATCAGGATAACGCCCAGCGCGGCTTCTTCGACCGCGGGCGACGCGAACAGCTTTTCAGCGACCGCCAGCAGCAGGCCGGGCCCGCCGGCGGCGGTGATTTCCCGCCGCAGTTGCGGCGCCATCTTGCGCAAGTCGGCGGTGCGCCAGCCATACGCCTGGACCGGCTCTTTGAAAAAGCCCTGGACGATCCGCGCGCGCCCGGCCGAGCCGCCGGCGCGCAGCCGCCGCCGGATCACCGCGGCAAAGCCATCAGGTGTGAGAGAATTCATTTCGCCCCTGAACCTGTAGCATAGGCTCGCCGCGGCGAGCCCGGGCCGGAGTTTTTTGCATGGGACATGCGCACCTTTCCCGCCGCCAGATTCTGAACACGATCTCGGTGCTGACTTCCGGCACGTTGTTGGCGCCTGTGAGCGCGCTCCCGGGCCAAGGCCCGGAAACCCGGACTCCGGGCGTGATTCGCGGGGCGCTGCGCGACGGCGCCACAGGCAGGCCGGTCGCCGCCAAACTCCGGGTAACGAACACGGATTCGGGCGAATCCTACATGCCCCCTTCGGCGATTCGAACCATGCCCGAACGGCCGCGGGGGGACGGGAAGCGGTACTTTTACGCTCGCGGCGCGTACGAAGTGGCGGTGCCCGCCGGACGTTACCAGGTGGAAGCGATTCGCGGCATCTGCCACGATCCGGCGGTTACGAATATCGAAGTTGGCCCCGGGCTCACGCGCGTGATGGATCTCAGCATTCCTGTGCTCAAGGACCTGCACGCGGCCGGCTGGTACTCGGGCAATACCCACACTCACTATCATCTGGAACTCGATGAGAATCCGGACGACCGGCTGCGTCTGGTCCCTCCGGCCGAAGCGCTCGACGTCAGCGTGATCAGTTACCTGATTCGAAACGACCTGCCTTACATCACGAATCGGTATCGTATCGGCCGGCTGCCGGAGTTCTCCCGCGACGGCACCTTGATGGACATGGGCGAGGAAGCGCGGAACAACAAGACCGAGTGGTCGGCGGGCTACGGCCATTGCCTCTTTTTGAACATTCCGCGACTGGTGGAGCCGGTGTCAACCGGCGTGCTGTCGCGGGACGGCAAAGCCCCCGATTTTCCAACGCTCTCGATGCTCTGCGCCGAGGCGAAACGGATCGGCGGAACCACCATCTGGTGCCATAACGGCGGCGGTATGGAGATGCCCGTCGCCGTCGCCCTGGGCCAGGTGGATGCTTTCAACCTGGCTGACGGTCAGGAAGCGGACTATGGGCGTTACTACCGATTGCTGAACTGCGGTTTTCGGCTGCCCGCGTCCTCCGGGACCGACTGGTGGATCTACGACCACAATCGTGTCTTTGTGCAGGTGGAAGGCGGCTTCACCTACGATGCCTGGATCGGGGGCCTGCGGGCCGGCCGGACCTTTGTTTCCAATGGTCCGCTTTTAGAGTTGGCCGTGAATGGCAAGGGGCCGGGCGCGATATTGGAGATGAGCGGGGAAGCGGCGGGGCCGCTCCGCGTCGTCGTCCGCGCCCTGTCCCGATTGCCGTTCGAGCGGCTGGAGATCATCCGCGATGGCGAAGTCGTGGCGGAACAGTCTGCCGTGAACCAAAGGGAAGCCAGGCTGGAACGGGAGATTCCCATTGAGCGGGGCGGATGGATCGCGGCGCGCGTTCTGTCGCGCGCCAAAACCCACGCCGGCTTCACGGTGTTTGCCCACACCAGTCCTGTATACTGCCGGATCGCCGGTACGCCGTTCCGGCGCGCAGCGGCCGCCGGCGCATTTGTGGATGACATCGAGGAGTCCATGCGATTCATCCGCAAGAACTACAAGTTCGCGAGCGACGCGGACAAGGCCGTGGCCCTCGGACGCTTCGAGCAGGGCAGAAGCGCTTACGCGAAGCTGGCCGCACAAACCGGTTAGCGCGAACTTCGGGTTAGCGCGGTAGAATGCCTCGGCATGCGCAGGTCGCCGTCTCAGCCGAATCTCTCGCCGTTTCCCTTCAAACCGGAAGATGCCTATTCTTCGCGGCGGCGCCGGAACCTGATCGCATTCGGCTGGTATGGCGGGAAGTACAACCACTTGAAATGGCTCTCGGCGCTCCTGCCGGAGTGTCATCATTATTGCGAGCCCTTTGCGGGTTCCGCGGCCGTGCTGTTGAACCGCACACCGTCTCCAGTGGAGACCTACAACGACCTCGACGGCCACGTCGTGAATTTCTTCCGGGTGCTCAGAGAACAGACCGCCGACCTGTCCCGCCTCAGTTGGAAATGGAGAGGGCGTTCTGCCGTTAAGATAGCGGAGAGGACGCATGGACAAGACACGGAAGCACTACACGGCCGAACAGAAAGTAGCCATTCTGAGGCGGCATTTGCTGGAGCACGAGCCGGTTTCCAAGCTTTGTGACGAAGCCGGTCTGCAACCGGCGATGTTCTACCGGTGGCAGAAGGAGTTCTTCGAGAACGGCACCGCCGCCTTCCAAAACAAATCCCGGACCAATGCCCAAGGGGAACAAGAACGGATCGAGTTCCTGGAGAAGCGGATTCAGCGCAAGGACGAGGTCATCGCCGAGCTGATGGAGGAGCACGTGATCCTAAAAAAAAGTCTTGGGGAGCCCTGAAAGATTCCTGGGTGCCGCATGACGTGCGGGACCAAGTCGTGGATTACGTCCGGTGCTGGTCGGAGAAGACCGAGATCGGTGCCGGACGATTTATCCACTGGCTCGAGGTGGTCGCCAGCAAGTTCTACAACTGGCGCAAGCGCTACGGGCGGGTCAACGAACACAACGGCTGGATTCCCCGCGACTTCTGGTTGGAGCCGTGGGAGAAGCAAGCCATCCTGGATTACCAGGAAGAGTGTCCGCTGGAAGGGTACCGGAGGCTGACGTTCATGATGTTGGATGCGGATGTGGTGGCGGTGAGTCCGTCGAGCGTATGGCGCGTGCTGAGCCAGGCCGGGCGGTTGCGCAAGTGGCAACCGAAGTCGTCGCGCAAGGGCACGGGTTTCGAGCAGCCGCTTCTGCCGCACCTGCATTGGCATATCGATGTTTCCTACATCAACGTGGCTGGCACGTTCTACTACCTGTGCAGCGTGCTGGATGGTTACAGCCGCTTCATCGTGCATTGGGATCTGCGCGAGTCGATGAAGGAAGCCGACATCGAAATCATCCTGCAATCGGCGCGCGAAAAATATCCCCATGCCCAGCCACGGATCATCTCCGACAACGGGCCGCAGTTCCTGGCCCGCGACTTCAAAGAGTTCATCCGGATCTGTGGCATGACCCACGTTCGCACTTCACGCGGTTATCCGCAATCGAACGGGAAGTTGGAGCGCTGGCACCAGTCGCTCAAAACGGAATGTATCCGGCCCGGCACGCCGCTGAATGCGGAAGACGCACGGCGGCTGATTCAGCGCTACGTGGATCACTACAACACCGTGCGGTTGCACAGCGCCATCGGCTTCGTCACGCCGCAGGACATGCTGGCCGGACGACAGACGGAGATCCACGCGGCCCGCGATCGCAAGCTGGAAGCGGCGCGAGAGCAACGGCAACTCCGCCGCCAGCAGGCGGCTTGAAACTATGATCCATCGAGCTACAATGATCGTGCCGGGTGAAACGGAAGCGGGCTCTGCAGCGATGCAACCATGCCGAGGGATAACCTGGCGGGCTCATCAAGACGATGAACAGCAGCGCCGGAACCAGCTTTCTGCGCTGCTCCTTTCCATCGGATTGATAGACCCCGATGCCTTGAAAATCCACGCCCCAAACGGGCGGAATCTTTCACTAACGGAGAGCGCTCGTTCTCCATTTCCGGCTGAACCGGGACAAGAGAACAGACGACTATCGCACCCCCATCGGAAGAATCGAGAACTCGGACACCCGCATGCGCCACGCCTCGGTCGGTACCGGCTGGTACGGGGATCGGACCTTCTTCAGCCTAGGCTACAACTATGGCGACAACCGCTACGGTAT
>JBKKAI010000692.1:0-2596 GCA_046714815.1 Terriglobia bacterium
GTTGTTGATGGGGATATTGCCGGCGAACGGCGGCGCCTGGCTGGGCAGTCTTCCGGTGGCGATACCGGGAAAACTGTAGAAGATGCCATAGGCGGTGCGCAAGACAGTCCTGGGGGTCAGCCGGTAGGAGATGCCGACGCGCGGAGCGAAGTTGGTGTACTCCTGGTTGGTGATACCGCGCTGCGGAAACTCCTTGCTATTGACCGGGAATACATTGCCCAGGTGCAGGACGAAGTTCGACTGGCGATTGGCGACCTCCACCCACGGCGTGACCACCTCCCAGCGAAGCCCCAAATTCAGGCTGAGACGCGAGGTCAGCTTCCAGTCGTCCTGGAAGTAGGTGCCGAGTTCCCAGCGCCGCTGGCCCACCATCGGCTGAATATCGACGCGCGCGTTCTGATAGGTGCCGAGCAGAAAGTCGGCCATCGCGATTCCGGTTCCTCCGGCCGACACCGTGCTTTGGGTGAACTGTCCGGTGAAGTTGAACAACCCGAGCGGGCCGCCGGGCGACCGGTAGTTGCCCTGCCGGCGCGCCATGTCAAAGCCCATCTTGATGGTGTGCGCGCCGCGATTGTAAACCACTCAATGAATGTACTGATAGTTATTGTGGTATTTGAGGAACGGCACAAAATCCTGTTCGCCGAGCCCGGTGAAGCCGGGAATCGTGATCTGTGGCAGGCCGTAGAGAACGCGGTCGACATTGATGCCGGGAATGCCGACCTCCTGGGCCAGCGGACGGTCCTGGGTGAAGCCCTGGACATTAACCGCCAGACGCGTGAACCCGGCGCGGAAATCGTAGGTGAGGTTCGGCTTGATCACCTTGGTGTTGCTGAGCTCGATCTGCTGGCCGCGCGTGTAGGTCCAGCCCGGGCGGCCGCAACAGGCGCCGATGGCGGGCGCCGGCAGCAGACCCGGCTGCACCACGTACGTGTCGGAGATGGAGTAGCGCGTGAAGAACTGGTCGCCGTTGCGCAGATGGTGGTCGACGCGCACATCCCCCTGGTCCGTCTTGTTGGCGAGCACCGGCGTGTTGATGTAGTTATTGACGATGCCGGACAGATTGGGGTCAGGATAGAAGCCGATGAGCGTCGAGGCGGTGCGATTGAATTGTCCAGCGGGAACTCGGTCGCCCGGATTGGGGTCGCGGAGAAAGCGGCCCGCCGCGGCCGGGTCCGGCCGTGTCGTCGCCGGGTCGAAGAGCCGCAAGGGCGAAGCGGCGAAGTCGCCCTGCTTGAAAGCCTGCGTCGGCACCGTGTTGAGGAACGTCTGGGACTGGCGGACATAGCGTCCCTGGTAGCCCCCGAAGAAGAACGTGCGGTCGCGCCCACTGTAGAGCTTCGGGATATTCACCGGTCCGCCCACAGTGAAGCCAAACTGGTTCATCCGGAACGGCGGGATGCTGCCGGCCGGGTCGAAGTAGTTCTTCGCATCCAGCGCCGAGTTGCTCAGGAACTCGAAGGCACTGCCGTGCAAATCGTTGGTGCCGGACTTGATCACAAGGTTGATGGTGCCCCCGCCATTGCGTCCAAACTGCGCATCCATCGAATTGGTCTGCACCTTGAACTCCTGCACGGCATCGACGTTGGGCAGAAAGGCGAGCAC
This sequence comes from Terriglobia bacterium, assembly GCA_046714815.1. GTDB lineage: Bacteria > Acidobacteriota > Terriglobia > JAJPHL01 > JAPKYU01 > JBKKAI01. Next base: position 1,603 of record JBKKAI010000692.1, read on the forward strand.
GTTCTGGTCGGTATCCATGCTTTGGATGCCGTCGTAGAGGAAGTTGTTGTTGGTCGGCCGCGCCCCGTTCACCGAGGCGCCCTGCACGCCCTGGCGATTGGACCCGGTGTAGGTGTAGACGGTGCCACCGCCGGCGGAATTGACTCCCGGTACAAGGTGGATCAGTTGGACGAAGTTCCGGCCGTTGAGAGGCAGATTCAGGATCTCGTTCTCGGTCCGCACATTGCCGAGCGCCGCCGATTCGGTCTGCAATAGGGCCGCCTCCGACTTGACCAGCACCGACTCGGTGACCTCGCCGATGACGAGCGCAAAGTCCAGTCGCGCTCTTTGGTTCACCTCAACCCGCAGACTCTCCTCGATCGCCCGCTGGAACCCGGTCTTGACGGCTTCCACCCGGTACCGGCCCGGCCGCAACGGTGGCGACGAGTAATTGCCGTCGGCGCCAGTCGCGAGCGTGCGCACGCCGCCCGTAGCGACGTTGGTGATCCTGATTTCGGCCGCCGGCACAGCCGCCCCGGTGGCATCGAGCACCATGCCGGTGATCGATCCGCTTTCCATCTGCGCATACAGCGCACAGGCCGCTGCCAAGGTAATCACAAACCTGGTCTTCATTGGAAACTCCTCTCCACCGCCCACGACTTCCGCCTCAGGCGTAAGTCAGTCCGTGCTTCTGAAAAAACTTGCGCTCCCAGGGCGCGCCCAGCCCTGGTTTTTCCGGCGCGTGAATGAACCCCTGCTTGTCCACCGGGTAAGGCGCTTCAAAGCCGGCCTGGAAACCTTCCGGATTCCAGAAGCCAGGGTCGTACATGTATTCCAGGTAGCCGGTGTTGGGCGCCGCACACTGCATGTGCAGGCTCGCGAGCATCCCCACGCCGCTCTTGCCGTGGTGTGGTCCAAACGGCATCCCGTAGGCTTCGGCCATTCCGGCGATTTTCCGCATGACGGTGATGGGCCCGGTCTGCACCGGGTCGGGTTGGAGATAGCTGTAGCAGGC
>JBKKAI010000693.1:0-6031 GCA_046714815.1 Terriglobia bacterium
GTATATAGCCCCTCGCTCTCACGTGAAGAACTTTGAGTCGAACGGCTGCGGGAAAAGCTCGTGCATCGGAAATGTTGCGGATTCGCCGCGCGTGCTGGCGAGGGCAACGACGATATCGCCGCAGAACTCCCAGATGATCTGCCGGCACGCGCCGCAGGGTGGCGTCAGCGTCTCGGTATCGGCGGCCACCACGATGCGCCGGAACCGGCGGCGGCCTTCCGAGAGCGCCTTCCAGATGGCCACGCGCTCGGCACAGACGGTCAGCCCGTAGGTGGCGTTTTCGATGTTGCAGCCGGTGACGATGTCGCCGGTATCGGTTTCGAGCGCCGCTCCCACGCGGAAATTCGAATAATCGGCCAGCGCGTTGTCGCGAGCGGCGAGCGCGGCGGCGGCGAGATCCTGCTCGGTGGGCATATCAGGCCTTGGGGTCCTCCCGCTGCTCTTCTTCCCGGAAAATACGGGGAATCACGGCGCGCAGCAGCGCGATAAAGGCGCCCTTGACGCGCTCGCCGGTATCGAGCACCTCCTGGTGCGAAATCTTCTGGTCCAGAATGCCGGCGGCCATGTTCGTGACGCAGGAGATTCCGAGCACGCGGACGCCCATGTGGTTGGCCACAATCACCTCGGGCACCGTGGACATCCCCACCATGTCGGCGCCGATGGCGCGCAGGTAGCGGATCTCGGCGGGCGTCTCGTAACTGGGGCCGGCCAGTGCCGCATAGACACCTTCGTTGAGCTTCAGCCCCAGCTCGGCGGCTGCCTCCAGCGCCAGCGCGCGGTATCGCCGGCTGTACGCTTCGCTCATGTCCGGGAAGCGCGGGCCGAAGCGCTCGTCGTTCGGCCCGACAAGCGGGTTGGCGCCCTGCAGATTCAGGTGGTCGGAGATCAGCACCAGTCCTCCCTGGCCGAAGTTCACGTTGATGCCGCCGGCGGCATTGGTGAAAACCAGCGAGCGCACGCCCAGCGCGGCCAGCACGCGCACCGGAAACGTCACTTCCTTCACGCCGTAGCCTTCGTAAAGGTGAACGCGCCCGGCCATGACCGCCACGGGGACGCCGCCCACGTTGCCCAGCACGAGCTTTCCGGCGTGGCCGATCGCGGTGGAGCGCGGCCAGTTCGGAATCCAGTCATACGGGATTTCGATCCGCCCGGCTACTTCATCGGCGAAGGCGCCCAGGCCCGAGCCGAGCACCAGGCCCACTTGCGGGCGGACGGCGCCGGCCTGTTCGATGTATTGGCGGGCGGCGGCGACGGCTTTGAACTCTTCCACGTGCGCTTCTTTCGTGGCACAGGCATTCCTGCCTGTTTTGTCGTGGCACAGGCATTCCTGCCTGTGCGTTTTGGCCGCGGCCCGCGTTACACCAGCAGCATTCCGGCGATGGCGGCGGACATGAAGTTGGCCAGCGTTCCGGCGAGCACGGCGCGCAGGCCCAGGCGCGCCAGGTCATGCTTGCGCTCCGGCGCCAGTGACCCGATCCCGCCGATCTGGATGCCGATCGAGCTGAAGTTGGCGAAACCACACAGAGCGTAGGTGGCGATGATGAAGGACCGCGGATCGAGCGTTTCCTTGATGGGACCGAGCTGCGAATAAGCGACAAACTCGTTGAGCACCAGCCGCGTGCCCAGCAGGTTGCCCACGGCCGCGGCGTCCTTCCAGGAGACCCCCAGCAGCCAGGCGATCGGCGCGAACACCCAGCCGAACACCACTTGCAGGCTGCCGGGGAAAAACCAGACCGCCGAGTGGATCGCGCCGAGCACGCCGTTCACCAGCGCGATGAGCGCCATAAAGGCGATGAGCATGGCGGCAATGTTGAGCGCCAGGTGCAGGCCCTCGCCGGCGCCGCGCGAGGCGGCGTCAATGATGTTGACGTCGGTGTTCTCGATCTCGACGGTGACGCGGCCCGCGGTCATCGGCGTCTCGGTTTCCGGCACGAACATCTTGGCCAGCATGATGGTGGCCGGCGCGGTCATGATCACCGCGGTCAGCAGGTGGATCACGTCCACCTTGCCGACAATCACGTAGGCGCCCATCACCGCGCCGCTCACGTGGGCCATGCCGCTGGTCATCACCGTCATCAGCTCGGAGGTGGTCATCGCACTGAGGAACGGGCGGATGGTCAGCGGCGCCTCGGTCTGCCCCATGAAGATGCTGGCGGCGACGTTCAGCGATTCGGCGCCGCTGGCCCCCATCAGCCGCGTCATCACCCGGGCGAAGATTTTCACGACCACCTGCATCACGCCGAGGTAGTACAGCACCGCAAACAATGAGGCGATGAAAATGACAATGGGAAGCACCACGAAGGCGAAGACCACGCCGAGCGGGCCGTTCTTGTCTCCCAGGCCGCCGAAGACCATCGTTGAGCCGACGGCGGCGAAATCGAGGAGCCGGTTGACCACGCCGCCGACGATCTCAAAGAACCGCCGGCCCGGGTACGTGCGCAGCACCAGGAAGGCGAAAGTCAGTTGCAGGCCCATGCCCCAGGCCACCACGCGCCACTGGATGGCTTTGCGGTTGGTCGAGAGGGCATAGGCGATCCCCAGGATCGCCAGCAGGCCGAGCAACCCACTCAGGCGTTGAACCATCTCCAGCCTTATACCATGAGTTGCGTGGCAGCCATGATGGGTAACTCCCGCTATCGTCGCCGCTTCGGCGAACGCTACTGGATTATTTCGAGGATCAAGGGCCGGGATTCGGGCGCGGCCGAAGCGATGTGGAAGGCGCCTTCCACCCGCTCGATGGCCTCTTCGAGCCGCGTGTCATCGTTGTAGTACAGGTTGCAGATGGTTTCGTCGGCTTCCACCTGGTCGCCGACCTTGCGCTCGACCACGATGCCCACGCCGGGGTCAATCTGTGAATCAATGCGCTCGCGGCCCGCGCCCAGCAGGTTGGCGGCGTGCCCGATCTCTTCGGCGTGGATTTTGGAGACGAAACCGGAGCGCGGCGTCTTGACGGCGTGCACGGCGGAAGCCGTCGGCAGGCTGTCGAAGGCGTCAATGACGCCGGGGTCGCCGCCCTGGGTCTCGATAATCTGGCGGAAGCGGGCCAGCGCCGAGCCATCATCGAGCACCGCCTGGGCCTGCTCGCGCGCGGCTTCGACGCTGCGGGAGGGGTCGGCCAGCGCGAGCATGCGCGCCGCCAGTTCGACGCAAAGCTGGGTGAGGTCAGCCGGGCCGGCGCCCTTCAACGTATTGATCGCCTCCATCACTTCCATGGCGTTGCCGACGGCATTGCCGAGCGGCTGATCCATGTCGGTGATCAGGGCCAGTACGCGCTTGCCCATCCGGCGCCCGATGGCCACCATGGCATGCGCCAGCTTGCGGGCGTCGGTCTGCTTCTTCATGAACGCGCCCGACCCGGTTTTCACGTCGAGGATCAGCGCGTCGAGCCCTTCCACCAGCTTCTTGCTCATGATGGAGGCGGCGATCAGCGGAATGCTTTCCACCGTTCCGGTGGCGTCGCGCAGCGCGTAGATCTTACGATCGGCAGGCGCCAACTCTTCGGTTTGCCCGATCAGGGCGCAGCCGGCGGTGCGCAGCGCGGCCTTGAACTGTTCCGCCGTCAGCCGGGTGTTGAAGCCCGGGATGGATTCCAGCTTGTCCAGCGTGCCGCCCGTGTGCGCCAGACCTCGTCCGGAAATCATGGGCACCAGGCAGCCGGCCGCCGCTACCATCGGGGCCACTACCAGGCTGGTCTTGTCGCCCACCCCGCCGGTCGAGTGCTTGTCCACCTTGAAGCCAGGCAGGTCGGAGAGATCGAGTGAGGCGCCCGAGCGCATGTAAACGTCGGTGAGGTCGGCCAGTTCGCCGTCCGACAGCGACCGGAAGTACACCGCCATCAGCAGCGCCGAAACCTGGTAATCGGGCACCTCGCCGCTGGTGTAGCCGTCAACAACCAAGGCCAATTCTTCGCGGGTCAGTTCTCCCCCGTCCCGCTTTTTGCGAATCACGTCAATAATACGCATGTTACGTGTTTTCAGCCCTTTCGAGGGGTCTGTTCAGAGCCTGGCGCGCGCCTGGCGGCCGTAGACCGGGGCCGGAAAGCCGCTAGCTGGCGCGCAATTCGAACAATGCGATCTCCGGAGGGCAACCCAGGCGAAACGGCACCACCACCTGTCCCAGACCACGATTCACGTAAATCTGGGTTCGGTGAAGGCGGTCCCATCCTGTCCGAAAACGCGTTGTCCGGTAGAAAGACTTTAGCACCGGCAGCCGCACCTGGCCGCCGTGAGTATGGCCGGAAAGCACCAGATCAAAGCCGTAACGGGCTGCCTGGCCGATGATCGCCGGGTTGTGGCAAAGCAGAATCTTGGGTCCGTTTTCCGGGATGCCGCGCGCCGCGCGCGCCAGGTCACAGCTATACAAGATGTCGTCCACGCCGGCCAGCCACAGCCGCTGACCCTGGCGCTTTAGAGCGGTATGGCGGTTGCGCAGGACCTCGATTCCTTGCCTGCCCAGTTCCCGCGAAACGAAGTCGGCGCCGGGCCGGTAGTCGTGGTTGCCGAGCACCGCGAAGACTCCCATGGGCGCCTTCAGCCGGCCCAGGGCATGAGCCACCGGCCCCACGTAGTCCGGTGAGAAGGTGACAAAGTCGCCGGTGAGCACCATGACATCCGCTTCCAGCCGATTGGCCGCCTCCACCGCGCGCTCGACCACGTAGAGCGAGGTGTAGAGGCTGTGATGGATGTCAGAGAGCTGAACGATGCGCAGGCCGTCAAACGCCCGCGGCAGCCCGTTCAACACCACGGAATTCCTGGTGATTTCGGGGACCTGGCGAAGTTTCCAACGGCGCGAGATGCCGTGCAGGCGGGTCTGAAAGGGGCGCGGCCGATGATGGCCGCGGAACAATGTCGTCATCAGGTTAGTGGCTGGGTTATCCGCCCCGTTACGCACACAACGGCCACGGCAAATGAATGCCGATTATGAGCCAGCCTGAACAGAATAGCATCCGAACGGTTGTGTTGTAAAGAAAAAGCTTAGCGGCTCTACTTGTTCACATCCTTGTGCACGACCTTGGTATTGTGGCCGGCCGCGACCAGGCGCTTGCGGATGGCATCGGCCATGGCTACTGAGCGGTGCTGGCCGCCGGTGCAGCCGAAGGCGATCGTCAGGTAGCTTTTCCCCTCGCGGATGTAGTGCGGGATGAGGTAGATCAGCAGGTCCGAGATGCGGTTCACGAACTCCACGGTCTGCGGGAAACTCTTGATGTACTTGGCCACCTTGGGGTGCCGCCCCGACAGCGGCCGGAACTGCGGGATGTAGTTCGGATTGGGAAGAAAGCGGACGTCGAACACCAGGTCGCTGTCGGAAGGCACGCCGTAGCGGTAACCGAAACTTGTGCAGGAAACCAGCATCGAGCGGCTCTCGGCGGCGCCCTTGAAGCGCTCATGGATAAGCGCGCGCAGCTCATGTACGTTGAACTTGGTGGTGTCCACGATCATGTCGGCCATCGCGCGGATCGGCTTCAGGCGCCGCCGCTCGGTGGCGATGGCCTGCTCGATGGGTTGCTCGCTGGCCAGCGGATGCGGGCGGCGCGTCTCGCTGTAGCGCCGCACCAGCGACTCGCTGGTCGTCTCCAGGAACACCAGCTTGGCTCGCACCGCCGAGCGCAGCTTGCGGAAGAGGCCCGGAAAGCGGCCCAGGCCTTCGCCCTCGCGGACGTCCACGACCAGCGCCGCGCGCGAAATCTCCTGGGACGTGCGGCAGAGCGCAGCAAAGGTTGAGATGAGGTCCACAGGCAGGTTGTCTACGCAATAATACCCAAGGTCTTCAAAGGCCTTGAGCACCGAGCCTTTTCCCGACCCGCTCATGCCGGTGATCACCACGAAGTCCACAGTCTGGCGGCTGTCGGCGCCGGTGGGGCCGCCCTGCGAGCGCAACACTTCGTGCGGGGGCTCCTCGGTCTTCACGGTGTGGCCGCCCGGCGAAGAAGGGATGGGACGTTTCTTGGCCAATGGTGTTTCTTTCGAGCGCCCATCTTAGCATGCGGCGCAGGCATTCCCGCCCGTTTGGCGGATGCATGTTTCAGGCGGTG
>JBKKAI010000694.1:0-3086 GCA_046714815.1 Terriglobia bacterium
AGGTCCGCGGCCTCACCGGTGACTTGCGGCGCTGCGAGGTGGTCGAATCGCCCGCCGAGGTGCGTGGTTACGGCGCCGGACGCATCGGGATCCTCTGCCAGACCACGACTACCGGCACGCTGGCCGACGCCGTACTCAAAGAAGTTCGCGCGCGAAATCCCCGCGCCGAGGTCCACTTTGTGGACACAATCTGCCGCCCGACCCGCGACCGGCAGGAAGCGCTCGACCGTCTGCTGCCGGAAGTGGACGCGCTGGTGGTGGTGGGCGGAGCGAACTCGCGCAACACGCGCGAGCTGGCCGAGACGGCGCGCGCCCGCGGCGTCCGCGCGCTGCATGTCGAGTCGGCGCTGGACCTCGACCCCGCCTGGTTCCGTGCCTGCCGCGTGGTGGGCCTTACCGCGGGCACCTCCACGCTCGACGAAACGATTGACGCCGTCCATTCGGCCCTGGAAAGCATGCGCAACTAAACCGCGTCGTGGTCCGCTCCCGGGGCCTGGGCGAGCTGTGAAAAAATTGACGAATGTTGCGGCGGCGCTTGTGGGGCGGCCTTCCAAGGCCGCATATGGGGAACCTACTTTTGAGCCTGTGCCGGCAGAGGAAAGCGAGCAGGAGATTCAAGATTACTATGAGGAGGATGATCTTTTTGACGGTTATCGTCTGACATGGAAGGAAGGCAAGCTCAATCGGCAGCAGCCTTCCATCCCGTCCTTGGAGAGAAGCATTTCTGAAGTCACGGAGCCGGTTAAGCTTCTGGCAGAAAAAGTTGCCGAACAGGGGGAAGTTGTTCTTCTCATTGACGGCTTGGACCGGTCTCCCAGTACTTTCTGGAGTGCCATCGAACAGGATTTTCAGGTTCTCAAGCGGGCCAAGATCTCGGTGATTTGCGCCGGCCCCCTTTCTGCATATCTCGAGAAGACCAGGAACGTTAAAGACTATTTTGACCAGTATCACCTGATTTCACCCGTGAGGGCGGATCCAAGAAAGTCGTCCTTTTTGATGTGTGTCCTGGAGAGACGGGGCGCCCGGGAGTTGCTGGCGACACGGGAGATGCAAGCCCTCTGTAAAGCGTCTGGAGGCGTCCTCCGCGACTTGATCTCGCTGGCCCGTAACGCCGCGGAGAATGCCTACATTGACGGGAGCGACAAAATCAAGGGGCAGCATGTGAGCAGGGCCGTCGAGCAGTTGGGCCAAAGCTACCTTCTTGGACTTGGTCCAGATCAGATCAAGAGTCTCCTGAAGCTTCGCGACGAGGGTTCGTTTAGTGCGGCTGCCAACAAAGAGTTGTTGGTAACCCGCCGGGTCCTGTTGTATAGAGACCCGGACCGTTTCGAAGTGCATCCGGCGCTCGCGCCCCTCCTCGCGGCGGGAACGAAGCCATCCACGAAATGAGCGGTATCCCAGGCAACCCGGTTTATCAGATCGCGCGGCTGATCGAGCTCTCCGGCAGCGAGTCGGGCCGCTGGTGCGTTCTGTTGAAGGCCGACCAGGACGCCGAATCCTTCGTGGAGGAATTTTCTGACGAACTGGAGGTCCAGACGGCCAGCCGTCCGAGGGTCATAGCTGCCGGGGACCTGAGTGTGGATCAGTTCCTGAAGGCACTCCATCGCCCCGCGGATGACGTCGTCCTCATCACGGGCTTCGAAAAATGGCGGGGCGAAGCGATGCGCGCACTGGACATTAACCGAAACCGGGCCGAACGTCCCGGCTTTGTTGTTTTCTGGCTTCTTCGTTCCGGAGCAGAACGCCTGCTCCGAAATGCCCCCAACATCTGGAGCTGGATCGGGGGATGTGTGTTTGCTGTTGAGCCGGACCCAGGTCTCATGTCGGAGAAGGAGCGGCAGAAGCGGCTTGCCGCCCTGTCCCGGCATTACCACCTCAACAACGAGAAAGTAGTCCAAATGGCCCAGGACGGTACGCTGCCGGCCGATCCTGAGTTCACCGAGTGGCTCATTCTGATGGGAAGACCTGACCTTGCTGGCTAAAGCGAACGCCCGTGCTGTCCAACGGGATCAGCGTCTCGCGGCAACAATTGTCCAAGTTCAGGTGGGCCAGACGACGCATCTCTTCAAGGAAATGCGTGCCTATCTTGCCCGAATGGTGGATGACGCGGATCGGCAGTGCGGGAAGAACCATCCCAGCGGCTTACTCAAGTTGAACGAGCAGCGCCGCTCAGGTGTGATTGATCTCGGACCGCAGATTGACAAGGGACCGGCCGCCGGACACTTCAATTTTGACTCCGGCGCCCGGTTGTCTTTCGGAATCACCGTGACTCATGACGGCACGAGCCGGCGCCTCCTGAGCCATCGGTTTCATCTGGTGCTGCCGCCGGGAAAGCCCTGGAAGATTTGCCGATTCGAGACCAGCGACAGAGACCACCCGGAACCACTCGGCCATGCGCGGTGTCACGTGCATGCGGGCATCGAGGACTTGCGGTTGCCGTCTCCGGCGCTCTCGCCTTTCGAGATCCTCGATTACATCTTCTTCGTGATTGAGCCAAAGTTCCGGTAAGGCAAATCAGCTCGTACTTGACCGGGCGCCACGGCCGCGATATGAATTATCCATGAAGCAGATGATTCTTATTCTGGTAATGGCCGCGGCGGCTCTTGCCCAGAAACCCGAGCCGGCCGCCCTGGACCCGCGTCTGCCCGTCCATACACTGGTTCGCGAGGATCTTTTTGCCGGGTTTCTCGCGAACGATATGGAGCGCTTCGCGCGCGCCGAGAAGAATCTGGAGTTGCTGCTGTCGCAGCGCCCGAGGGCCCGCGCCGAGATTCTGGCCCTGCAGGGCGCGGCGGCCGTGTACCGCTCCGTGCTGGCCCACGAGGCCAACCGGTCCGGCGAGTTCGAGCAGCACCATTCCCGCGCGCTGGGCCTCTTCTCGGAAGCGGCCGGCCTGGGGCCTGGGGACGGCGCGGTGGCGGCGATCACCAGCGGCGCTTACGTTTTTTTCGCCGACCGGCTGCCGGAGCCGCATCGCGCAGCCGCCTGGTCGAAAGCCTACGACGCGAACCAGGCGCTGTGGAAAATGCAGTCCGGAATGGTCGAGAAACTGCCGGTCCACCTGAAGGGCGAGTTGCTTGCCGGGC
>JBKKAI010000695.1:0-7627 GCA_046714815.1 Terriglobia bacterium
ACCAGGGCAAGGGCGCGGCGCTGCGCGCCGGCATCGCGCGGGCCACCGGGGAGATCATCATTATCCAGGACGCCGACCTGGAATACGATCCCGCCGAGTATCCGCTGCTGATCGGCCCGATCCTGGAAGGGAAGGCCGACGTGGTCTACGGGTCGCGCTTTACCGGGTCGCCGCGGCGCGTGCTGATGTTCTGGCACACGCTGGGCAACCGCTTCCTGACGCTGCTCTCCAACATGGTTTCCAACCTGAACCTTACCGACATGGAGACCTGTTACAAGGCGTTTCGCGCCGACGTGATCAAGCGGCTGAAGCTGACCTCGAACCGCTTCGGCTTCGAGCCGGAAGTGACGGCGAGAATGGCGCAGTTGAAGTACCGCATCTACGAAGTGCCCATCAGCTACCACGGCCGCGATTACAGCGAGGGGAAGAAGATCGGCTGGAAGGACGGAGTGGCGGCGATCTGGACCATCCTGAAATGCGCGGCAACGCAGCCGGAGCCCGAGGCCGGCGCTGCGACGCTGATGGCGCTGTCGAGCGCCCACCGTTTCAACCGCTGGATGTATGAAACGCTGGCGCCGCACCTGGGCAACCGCGTCCTGGAGGTGGGATCGGGGCTCGGCAATATCACCACCTTCCTGGCGCGCCGTGAGCTGATCGTGGCCACCGACATCTCCGCGCTCTATCTCGATTACCTGCGCAACCGCTTCGGCTCCCGGCCCAACGTACAGATCCGCTACCTGGACCTGGGCGACGTGCCGGTGGAGGACTTCCGGCGCCTCGATCTGGATACCGTGGTGTGCCTCAACGTGCTCGAACACATCGAGGGCGACGTGGCCACGCTCGAGCGGCTGCACGAAGTGCTGGCGCCGGGCGGCAAGCTGGTGCTGCTGGTCCCCGCGTTCCAGGCGCTCTACGGCAGCATGGACCGCGAGCTCGGCCACTTCCGGCGCTATTCCCGCAAGGAGCTGGAAGACAAGCTCGCCGCCTCCGGCTTCCGGCTGCGCGACCTGCACTACTTCAACGCGGCCGGAATCGCCGGCTGGCTGGTGAACGGCCGCCTCTTCCGCCGCAAAACGCTGCCGCCGATTCAGCTCAAGCTTTACAACCTGATGCTGCCGCTGCTCAAGATCGAGCGGCTCTTCCGGCTGCCGTTCGGGCTGTCGCTGATCGCCATAGCCGAAACCGACAAGGAGCGTGTTCCGGAGAGCAGGCCGGAGCCGGCGCCCGTCGGCTCGCTCATGTAGGACAGGCTCGCCGCCGCGACCCTGTGCCGGTCTAAAAAAAGGAATGCCTGTGCTACGAGACCTTGCGCGCCACCATTACCACTGAAGTCCCCAGCGGGAAGTTCATGATGCGCATCAGCCGGCCTTCGAGCGAGAGCAATTCGGCGAAGAACCAGTTGATGGGACCGGGCAGCATCACGTGCGAGGCCTTGGGCGCCATGGGGTCCTTGGGAAAAAGGCCGCGAAACAGCCGGTAGAAAACGATGGGCAGGAAGGCGAAGAAAACGGCGTAGCTGCGCTTCAGGACCACGAAGCCGCTGTTGGTCAGCTTGATGTGCAGTTCGGAGGCCATGTAGCGGCGGCGGTGCTGCAGCGCTTCGTCGTGTTCGCTCCACAGGAAGCGGTAGGCGGGGACGGCGAGCAGCAGGTGGCCGCCGGGCCGCAGCACGCGGTGAAACTCGGCGAGCACGCGCACGTCGTCGTCCATGTGCTCGAGCACGTCGAGCGCGGTCATCAGGTCGGCCGAGCCGGCGGCCAGCGGCAGCAGATGCCCGTCGGCGCGGAAAACAGTGAAATTTCGCGCGGCGGCCCGCGCCGCGGCGGCCGCCGAGCGGTCCAGTCCCATCACCCGGTCGGCATGGCGCGCCAGCACCTCGAGGTTGCGCCCGCTGCCGCAGCCCACGTCCAGCGCCACGCCGCTGCGCCCCACAAAGTGCTTCAGCAGCCGATCCAGGATGACGCGGCGTCCAACGAACCACCAGTATTCGGCCTCCAGCCGCTCCTCGGCCCGGATCAGTTCACTTTCCATGGGGTATTGTGACGCCAGAATACCACACGAGCGCGCTGGCGCTTGGCGACCCGGAGCGCAACATCGCGCAACATTGCGCAACATTTGAGCAACAGGGGAGCTTTTCCGCGCGTCCATCATTATGGAGGCATTCTTATGTTCGGTATTATCGGCTGGATCCTGTTCGGGATGGTCGTGGGTATCTTCGCCAAACTGCTGATGCCGGGGCGTGATCCCGGCGGGTTTATCGTCACGATCCTGATCGGCATCGCCGGCGCCGTGCTGGGCGGCTTCCTCGGCCGCGCCATGGGGCTTTACAGCGAGGGCCAGGCGGCGGGCTTCTTCATGGCGCTGTTCGGCTCCATCCTGCTGTTGCTCTTCTACCGGCTGGTGCTGCGGCGGCGCACCGTGTAACAGTTGTCGCAGTTCCCACACGGCTCGGCGGGAAGGTGAAGGAACTGGGCGACCGCCAGGACGCGGCAGCCGCCCGAGCCGACTAATGTTTCAAGCGCCCGTACCGAGCTCATACGCATGGCCACGCGCCGCTGGGCGATGGTCAGCGCGTGTTTCCAGGCGCTCTTCGGCCCCGGATGGTGCGCGCCCTCGCTGTCCACGATCAGCGCGCCGGCGTGGTAGAGCGGGCCCAGCAGCGCGGCGCGCGCGATTTCGCCGAGCGGCGGCAGCCGCTCCTGCTCGAGGAAACGGGTGAGAGCCTTCTCCAATTCCGTTCGCCGCATGCCGGGGGCTGCCTCCGCCGCGCGCCAGGCGCAGTGGAAGTGCTGGGCGCCCGGCGCTTCCTGCTCCAAAACATACAGCGTCCGGTCCAGCGCCTCCTCACTCCATAACATCGTGGCGGTGGAGGTCCGGCCGTCGCGGCCGGCGCGGCCTACCTCCTGCCAATAGTGCTCCACGCCAAAGGGCACGCCGGCGTGGACCACCTGGCGAATGTCGCGTTTGTCCACGCCCATGCCAAACGCGGTGGTGGCGACAATGATGTCCAGGCCGCCGTCGAGGAAACGCTGCTGGATGGCGTTGCGTTCCGGGCCCGGCAGCCCGGCATGGTAGGCGGCGGCCCGGAGGCGGCTTTCGTCGAGCACCGCGGCGAGTTCTTCGGCATCGCGGCGGCTGCTGGTGTAGACGATGGACGCGCCGCTGTTCTCGCACATCTTGGCCAGGTAGCGCTCGCGCTGGCCGTAAAAACCGATTTCCTTGACGCGCAGCCGCAGGTTGGGCCGGTTGATGCGGGCCAGGATGGCCTGCAGGCCGGGGAAAGCGTCCTGCAGGTCGCGGCGGACGTCGGCGCCGGCAGTGGCGGTGAAGGCCAGTATCTGCGGGCGTCCCAGCGTTTCCCACAGGCTGGGGAGGAGGCGGTAATCGGCGCGGAAATCGTGCCCCCAGGCCGAGAGGCAGTGCGCCTCGTCAATCACCAGCCGCTGGACGCCGCGCTGCTCGAGCGCCTGGCGGAAGCGGCGGGAACGCAGGCGCTCCGGCGCGACGTAGAGCAGACGGCAGCGGCCGTCGCGCACCGCCGTATACACCCGCTCGGTTTCGCTTTCGGTCTGGAGGCTGTGGGCGGCGCCGGCCCAGGCGATGCCGCGGCGGCGCAGGCCCATCACCTGGTCGCGCATCAGCGCGATCAGCGGCGAGATGCACAGGGTCAGCCCGCCGCCCACCGCGGCCGGCAACTGGAAGCAAAGCGATTTGCCCGCGCCGGTCGGCAACACCGCGAGGACGTGCGCGCCCTCGGCCACCGCCGCCAAAACCGGCTTCTGCGCCGGAAGCAGCGAGCGCAGCCCGAATTGCGCGGATAACGCGGCGAGATATTCTTCCGGCAGGGACGCGGCGGAGGCCATGAACGGGTCCTTCGTGTTCGCGCCCGCGCTGGTGGCGCGCGGGCGCCGCTGGATCGGGGGGTTCCCGGCGATTCAGGCGCGGGGCTCGGTCCGCGCCGCCGGGGCCGCCTCCGCCAACACTACGTCTTCCATGCCCGGCGCGTGCCCGCGGATGTATTCGAGCAGGTCGGCCTGCTCGCTCGGCTGCAACCGCGGATACTCCCGCCGGACGACGCGGGCCACCCGGCCCCAGTCGTCCACCAGGCTCTTCAAACGAATCAACTCGCCGCTGACCATGTGCCGCCTTTTCTCAAGGCAAGGTTAAAGGGACCGGAACGCGCGACAGCGCCAACCGCTCCTGCCGCTCCGGAAGATAACGCATGCCCAGAAGATGAAAGTACAACAAACCGGCGTACTGTTTCCAGTGCCGGGCGAAGGCCTCGGCCTGTTCCGGCGACATGGGGCCTTGCCCCAGCAGTTCACCGAGCGCGCGCGCGGCGCCGGAGTCGCCGCTGGGGAAGACGTCCAGGCGTCCCAGACCGCGCAGCAGGGCATAGCGCGCGCTCCAGGCTCCCACGCCGTCCAACTGCTGGAGGCGTTCGAGCGCCTCCGGCGTGGGGAGTTGCTCGATTTCCGACTGGCGCAATCGGCCGGTGGCGAAGACTTCGGCGAGAGCGGCCAGTGCCGCCGCCTTGCTCCCACTCAACCCGAACCCGCGCATCTCTTCCGGTTTCAAGCGAAGGATCTGGTCCGTGGCGGGGAAGGCGATATAGGTATCGCCGTGTTCGGTGCGGTGATGGCCGGCAGCCACGGCCAGCCGGTTCAGCATCAGGATGCCCACGGTCAGGCTGACCTGCTGGCAGCAGATGGCATTGACCAGGGCCTCGAACAGGCTGAGATAGCGGGGCGGTTTCAGACCGGCCAGGGCTGTGGCCAGCGAGGAAAGCGGCGCGACGGCCCGCACCATCTCGTAGAAGGGCCCGAGGTCAATCGTTGCGCCCAACAGCCGCTGGATCGCGCTCCGCACCTCGGCAACCTCGGATGGGTGCACCCTGGCGCAGGCTTCGACGACGGGATACTCCGCGGGGCCGGATTGATGGACTGCCACCGTTTCCCATCGTTCGCCGACCGCCAGCAGCCGCCGGTAAACGCCGTCTTCCCAGCGGTCTATCCGGTTCGACGGCAGCCGCTGCAGCACACGCACCGTGTAGTGCAGTGAAAACGGAGCCACAACCGGTATTTCAAAACGCTGATAGGACAACCCCATAGGAAAGCAGCCGGTAAAAAAAAGGGGAGGGGACGGGCTGCGGTCAAGTCTAGTTAGGCGAGATGCCCGTCCCCCCGCTTGGTGGGTAACTATTAAATACCGGATTCAGGGAATGAATGCAAGAGAAATCTTCGACTTTTTTTTCGGGGCCGGAAGGCGGCCGAAAGGCCCCTTTTTGCCGCCCTGGCTGCCGAACCCGCTTACCGCCTTGCAGCCTCGTTTGCGTTTAGCCCGGCGAAGAAGCCGGAAATGGAATACAGTGGCTTGCAGGTCAAGGTCAACGCGCCCCGATGAAGAATTTGAAGAAGCTGCTTCCGGCTGGTTTGCTTGTTGCCGCTTGCCTCGGCATGTGCGCCGCCAGCACTTCGCAGGAAAGGCCTGCGCCGGCGCGGGTCCTCCTCCAGACCGGGCTTGGGGAGATTGAAGTTGAAGTGGACTCGGCGCGGGCGCCGGCCACCGCCGCGAACTTTCTCCGGTATGTGGACGGCGGCTTCTATAACGGCGGCCGCTTCCATCGCACCGTGAAGCTCGACAACCAGCCCGCGAACAAGGTCCGCATCGAAGTGGTGCAGGCGGGGATTGACCCAAGCCCGGCGGGTTACGCGCCGGGCTCGCGGCGGGAGAAGGAGCAGTGGCCGCCGATACGTCTGGAAAGGACCAGCCAGACCGGACTGCGGCATCGGAACGGCGCCATTTCGATGGCGCGCGACGGCCCCGACAGCGCGACATCGGATTTTTTCATCTGCATCGGCGACCAGCCATCGCTCGATTTCGGCGGGGCGCGCAATCCCGACGGCCAGGGCTTCGCCGCCTTCGGACGTGTGGTGCGTGGCATGGACGTGGCGCGGAAAATCCAGGCCGCACCCGCCGACGGCCAGAAGCTGGACCCGCCGATCCGGATCCTGCGCGCCGCGCGCGGCGGCAGCGCGAAGTAACAACAGCGCGAAGTAATCAGCGCCGGCCGGAATGCTGTGTTACACTCTCGCGCCGTGACCACACCTGAAACCGCACGCGATCGTTCCGTCTCCGGCGCGCACTCCGGCCAATACCTTCCGCCCTGGAGCCTGGACACCCTGCCGGCGCCGCCGCCATACAGCTTCGGCAACCTGATGAAGATCATCGGGCCCGGCGCCATCCTGCTGGCCAGCGCCATCGGCAGCGGCGAGTGGCTGCTGGGTCCGGCGGCGGTGGTGAAATACGGCAGCGGCCTGTTGGTGATGGTGAGCTGCTCGATCCTGCTCCAGGTGGTGATCAACACTGAGGCGCTGCGCTACGCGCTCTACACCGGCGAGCCGATTTTTACCGGCTTCATGCGTACCGCGCCGGGTCCGAAGCTGTGGGGACCGGTGTACCTGCTGTTCGCCGTGCTGCACCTGGGCTGGCCGGGATGGGCGGCCACATCGGCGGCGGCGCTGTTCGCCGGCCTCAACAGCCGGGTCCCCGGGCCGGGCGACTTGTCCGCCGTCCAGACGCTCGGCTATTTCAGTTACGGCGGCGTCGTGCTGCTGCTGCTGTTCGGCAAGAGCGTGCAGCGGACGCTGGAACTTCTCTCCTGGTTCATGCTGGCGTCTATTTTTTCGTTCCTGCTGCTGGCGAACATTCTGGCCGTGCCGGGCGAGTTGTGGTGGCGGACCTTCAAGGGATTTGTCGGCTTCGGCGATTATTACATCGCGCCAAACTGGTTCCTGCTGGCGGCGCTGGCCGCCTATGCGGGCAACGGCGGCGTCGGCAACCTGGTGATCTCCAATTGGGCGCGCGACAAGGGATTCGGAATGGGCGCGCGGGTCGGCGCCATCGCCGGCGCCGTCGGCGGTACGAAGATCAAGCTGTCGGCGGTCGGCAAAATCTTCACCGTCAACCAGGAGACGCTGGGGCACTGGCGGACCTGGTGGCGCTACGTGCTCACCGACCAGTATGTGATCTGGGCCGGCGGCTGCTTTGTCGGGATGTTCCTCACCTGCAACCTGACGGCCGGCGTCACGCCGCCGGGCACCGACCTGAGCGGGCTCGGGGTGGGCACTTACCAGGCCCAATACCTGGCCGCCAAGTATGGGCCGCTGCTGTGGAACCTGACGCTGCTGAACGGCTTCTGGATCCTGTTCAAGACGCAGCTTTCCACGGCCGACAGCCTGGTGCGGCTGACCACCGATGTGATATGGACGGCGATGCCCGGCGCGCGGCGGCTGGCGCGCGATTCGGTGAGCCGCATCTATTATTCGTTGCTGGCGATCTTCGCCGTATGGGCCTGTATCACGCTGGGGCGGGCGCAGCCGATGACGCTGATCCTGTTGGGCGCAAACAGCGCCGCGTTCATCTCCGCTTTTTCGGCGACGCACGTGCTGATCGTGAACCGCCGCCTGCTGCCGAAGGAGCTGCAGCCGCCCATGTGGCGCCAGGCGGCCCTGGTGGCGGCCACGCTCTTCTACAGCTTCTTCATCATCATGGCGCTGCGGCACTGGATGATGTCGTAACCCCTCGGCGCTTCTCGGAGCCCTGGGAGCGCGGGCATCTTGCCCGC
>JBKKAI010000696.1:0-9679 GCA_046714815.1 Terriglobia bacterium
CGCCTGGACAGCCCCGAACCACAGGACAGCGCACACCGCGATCAGGGCCAACATCACGGGGGCTAACCGGGTGGCCAGGCCGCAACCAGCCGCAGGCTCTACGCTACGTTTCGGCACCATTATCTCGCTTTTCGAGCGAACACCCCAGTCTACCTCAGCGAGGAACCCACGACAAAGGATGCGCTCTTGCTCCGGTAGAACCCGGCGCGCCGACGACCGGACGTTCGGGACCTCCCGGGAACGCCGCCGGAAGCCGGGCCCGCGGCGCCCATCGGCGCAATTTGTGCTTGAACCGCCACGCGGAATCAGGTATCTCTATCTGCTTTTCGGGGCTCTTGCGCGGCCTTGTCGAGCTCCCGCCGGCCGGCCCCGCTTTGGC
Organism: Terriglobia bacterium; assembly: GCA_046714815.1. GTDB lineage: Bacteria > Acidobacteriota > Terriglobia > JAJPHL01 > JAPKYU01 > JBKKAI01. The sequence continues at coordinate 380 of JBKKAI010000696.1, forward strand.
AGGCCCTGGCAGCTCCGGGAACAGTGATGAGACTCAGGGTTTTCTTCCACGACCGATGTTTCTCGACGGCGCGACCTCGGCCGCGGTGTTCAGCCGGTTTTACAAAGCCACGGTCCACGCCGATGTTGAGTTCGCCGGCGCTGAGTCGGCGAATCGCGGTCGAGGGGTTCAGCGACAAGGTGCTGCCGGACAAACTGATGGCCTTTTTCTTCGAGTCGGCGTGCTGCGAACCGCCAGCTAGCTCATGAAGCCTCTCGGGGTCCACCTTCATCCGATCCAGATCGTACTGGTGGCCTTTGACTCTTTGGGATTGATTGCCGGCTATCTGATCTCGGCCACCCTGCTCGGCCTTCCTCCGTTCTATTACCTGATGATCCAGCCTGCCACCATTCTGGTTCACATGGTGACTCTATGGGCCAGCCTCTACGTCTGGGACCTGTACGACTGGTGTCGGGAATTCGGGACACTCCCTTTCCTCGGCGATCTGCTGGGGTTTGCGACTATCAGCGTTTCGGCTTTTGTGATTACGTCCTCTTTGATTTGGGCGCGCCCGCCGCTGCGGCTTCACCGGACGACGCTGGTGATTTCCATTGCGGTTTCTCTGGTGGTTTCCATCCTCATTCGATTTGCCGCCTGGCGGAGCGCGACGGCGATACGCCGCGAGATGCGGTTCCTGGTGCCTTCGGGCAGCCTGGATGTCATGGGCGACTACCTCCGGCCGATGGGTTTCCAGTGTGAAGCGCTGCCGTCCACCGGCGTAACGGCGCCCGCCGCGGGAAGCAACCGTTGGTTGCTGGTTCCTCCCACCATACCCTGCGCTGAAGCGATCCGTCTTTTTCTGGTGCACGGCGAACAGGCCGTGCCGTATCTGCGCTTCGCGCAGGAACACCTGGAAAAGATACCGTCGGAATTTGTGGCGTCCGACTGGCTGTTCTTCAATATCGTGGCGCAGGACCGGCGCCTGTTTCTTCGCGTCAAGCGCTGGACAGACCTGGTTTTCGCGGTATCCGGCCTCCTCATCGTCTTCCCACTGATGGCGCTGATCGCTCTCCTGGTCAAGCTGGACAGCAAGGGGAAGGTCCTCTACGCCCAGGAGCGCATCGGTAAGAACGGTCAGGTTTTCAATATCTACAAGTTCCGAACGATGAGCGTCGCGGAAAACGCGCCGGTCTACGCTGGCCAGGGCGATTCGCGAATCACTCGCGTCGGGAAATGGCTGCGCCGTGCTCGCATGGATGAATTGCCGCAGCTGATTAACATTCTCCGCGGCGAAATGAGCATGGTCGGCCCACGGCCCGAGATCCTGCAATATCATTCCCGTTGGTGTACGGAGATCCCTCATTTCGAGATGCGCACGCTGGTCCCGCAAGGACTGACCGGCTGGGCACAGGTGAAATATCCCTACGGCAGCACGCGGGAAGAGAAGAAGCAGATTCTCGACTATGACCTGTTTTATGTGGTCAACGCCTCGGTGGCCCTGGACCTTCTGATCATCCTGAAAACCATCAAATCTGTTTTTGTCGGCCGTGGTGCGCGCTAGCAACGCTACCCTTCCGGCAGGGGGCAAACACAGCAAGTCGGCGCTTGCCCGCGCTACGCGGTGCGGGCCGTAGTGACGTTCCGCTCGCGTAATCCTTCAATAACGTCGTCAATGATGGCGGGTAGCGAACGCGTAGGCTGATAGCCGATTGCCGCCTGAATCTTTTCGAGCGACGGCACGCGGACTTGCATATCCTCAAAACCCTCACCATAAGCTTCCTGGTAGCTCATGGAATGGATTTCGGACTCACTGGACGCGCGTTCTTTGACGATCGCGGCCAGATCGCCAATCGTCACTCTCTGATCGGATCCGACGTTGTAGACTTCGCCGACCGTGGCATCGCTGAAGAGGAGCTCCGTGACAGCCCGGACGACGTCGCGGACGTGACAAAAGCAGCGGATCTGTTTGCCATTCCCGAAGACGGTGATGGGCCGGTTCGCCAGCGCCTGGCTCACGAATGTCGGCAAAACCATCCCGTATCGGCCGGTCTGCCGGGGACCCACGGTATTGAAGAATCGCGCCACCACAACCGGCAGTTTCTTTTCTCTCCAATATGCCAGCGCGAGAAACTCATCCAGGGCCTTGGAACAGGCATAACTCCAGCGCCCCTTCCACGTTGCTCCCAGTACCAGGTCATCATCTTCGCGGAACGGAACCTTGGCGCTCTTTCCGTACACCTCGGAGGTGGAAGCCAGCAACACTTTCTTTCGCCCCTTGGATGCCAACTCCAGCACCTGCTGGGTGCCACGCACGTTGGTCTCGATGGTGCGCACCGGGCTTTCCATTACCAGACGCACACCCACGGCAGCCGCCAGGTGCACGATCGCATCACTCATGTCCACCAACTCAGCCAGGATCTGCCGGTGGAAAATCGTGTCCCAGAAGCAGTGCAGGCGCGGGTTGTTGCGTGCTGCGGCAAGGTTCTCCGCGCTTCCCGTCGAAAGGTCGTCAATCACCCAGACCTCGTGCCCCTGTTCCAGTAAGAATTCGGTCAGATGCGACCCGATGAAGCCGGACCCGCCGGTAACGAGGATGTTCATAAGTACCCAGCCCTTGAAACCTTCACGCGCGCCCAGGCAATCGGCAATGAGAAACGCAATCAGGCGCGGCAAACTATCGTAGGCAGTCCCTGCGAAGAGTGCAAGCGAAACATAAGTCTGGTGTCCTGTCCAACACTAGTGTTCCTGCGCCAAACAGCGAAGCCCGGATCGCCACGGGAGGCGCAAGCGTTTCCGGCATCATCGCGCAGCCGCACCCTGGCCCCGTAACAACGGAAACAAGGCGGTGGAACCGGCGGCGCCGCCGGCGGCGCGTTCTCACTCAGGCGCTCGCCGCACTTTTTCCCGCCCGCAGTTTGTGCTTGAACCGCCGCGCGGAATCAGGTATCTCTATCTGCTTTTCCGGGCGCGTGCGCGGCCTGTCAAATTCCCGCCCCGGAGCGTACGCTCCGGGTTGCGGCGCCGGCCGCCCCCGCATTGGCAGGCCCCGGCAGTTCCGGGAACAGTGATGAGACTCAGGGTCTTCTTCCACGACCGATGTTTCGACGGCGCGGCCTCGGCCGCGGTGTTCAGCCGGTTTTACAAAGCCAGGGTCCACGCCGATGTTGACTTCGTCTATACCGGGCTGGCGCACCGCGCCTCGCAGCTCTTCAACGAGAGCGATTTCGACGGTGATGAAAACGCCATCGTGGACTTCAAGTATTCTTCCACGCCGCGCCTCACCTGGTGGTTCGACCACCACCAGAGCGCGTTCCTCTCCCCGGCCGACGCCGAGCATTTCCGCCAGGACCGCGGCGGCAAGAAGTTTTTCGACCCCGGCTACAAGTCGTGCACCAAGTTCATCGCCACCATCGCGCGCGAGCGCTTCGGCTTCGAGGCGCCCGATCTGGCCGAGCTGATCGAGTGGGCCGACATCATTGACGGCGCGCAGTATCCCGACGCCGCCACCGCCGTCCGGATGGAGGCGCCGGCCATGCAACTGACGCTGGTGATCGAAGCCACGCCCGACCCTGCCCTGCTGCCGCGCTTGATCCCCCAGATGGGCTCACACAGCCTGGACGAAATCATGCGCGACCCCGAAATCGCCGGCTTGTTCCAGCCGCTCTATCACCGGCACCTGGATTCCATTGAGGTCATCCGCGGCCGCGCCCACTGCGAAGGCCGGGAGAACAATGTCTGTTTTTTTGACCTGACCGACCTGAACCTCGAGGGCTACAGCAAGTTCATTCCTTACTACCTGCATCCCGAGGCGGTCTACAGCGTCGGCATCAGCCCGGCCTCGTACCGCACTAAGATTTCCGTGGGATCGAATCCCTGGAACACGCGCGAGCCGATGCACAACCTGGCGACGATCTGTGAGCGCTACGGCGGAGGCGGGCATGCCCGCGTGGGCGCGATCAGCTTCGAGCCGGGTGCGCTCGAGCGGGCGCGAGACGCCGCCCGCGAAATTGTGGAGGAGTTGAGAGGACCGGCGCCCCAATAAGCGGAAGAAATGCCGGGTCAGCGATTGGAATCGGCGGCGGGCTTGCTCTGTGTCCGCTTGGTTTTGCTCGCGGAAGACTTGCTGTCTTCGGACGGCTTGCCCTCGCCGGCAGGCTTGCTATCCCCGGACGGTTTGCCCTCGGCGGCGGGCTTGCTATCCCCGGACGATTTGCCCTCGGCGGCGGGCTGGCCGTCGGCCTTCTCGCCCTTCTCGCCCGTCTCGCTCTTCTCGCTCTTCTCGCCCTTCTCGCCCTTCTCGCCCTTCTTGTCTTTCCCGTCCTCGGGGCCCTTGCCGGCGCGCGCGTAGTCGGTGACGTACCAACCCGTCCCCTTGAACTGGAACGCCGGCGATGAAATCACCTTCTCGAGCCGCCCGCCGCACGCCTCGCACCGTTTCAGCGGGGCATCGGAAAACTTCTGGATCTTCTCCAGCCGGCGGCCACATTGGCCGCATTCGTATTCATACAACGGCATTGTCCCATTCTATCAGGCCGCCGAAAACCCGGCACAGGCAAGAATGCCATGCCGGTGGAAGCTACAGTCGCAGGGACTTGAGGTAGCCCCGGAACTGCTCGCCCAAGTCTTCCCGCTGCAGGGCGAACTCGACGGTGGCGATGAGGAAGCCGAGCTTGTCGCCGGCATCATGGCGGCGGCCGGTGAAGCGGTAGCCGTGGATTTTCTTGCCTCGGGCGAGCAGGCCGCGCAGCGCGTCGGTCAACTGGATCTCGCCGCCGGCGCCGGGCGGCGTGCGCTCCAACTCGTCAAAGATATCGGGCGTGAGGATGTAGCGGCCGATGATGGCCAGGCGCGACGGCGCCCGCTCGGCCGGCGGTTTCTCCACCAGGTCGCTCACGTCGTAGAGGCGGCCTTCGCTCCCGGCCACCTCCGCGCCGGCGATCACGCCGTAGGAGGAAATGGCCGGACCGGCCACTTCGGAAATCGCCAGCACGGGCTGCCCGTGCTGTTCATATACGTCGAGCATCTGCCGCAGACAGGGCGCCGGTGAATCAATGATGTCGTCGCCGAGCAGCACGGCGAAGGGTTCGCGCCCCACCAGGTCGCGGGCCATCAGGATGGCGTGTCCCAGGCCCAGCGCCTCCTTCTGCCGCACGTAACAGACCTGGATCATGTCGGTGATCTGGCGCACCAGCGAAACCAGTTCGACCTTGCCGCGTTCCTCCAGGATCTTCTCGAGCTCGTAAGAGACGTCGAAGTGGTCTTCGATGGCCGCCTTGCCGCGGCCGGTGACGATGATCATCAGGTCAATGCCCGACGCGTGCGCCTCTTCCACAACGTACTGGATGATCGGCTTGTCCACCAGCGGCAGCATTTCCTTGGGCTGCGCCTTGGTCGCGGGCAGAAAGCGGGTCCCCAGGCCGGCCGCCGGGAAAACCGCCTTGCGGATTTTTGGGTGCGCCATACTATTCTGAAGACTACGCCATGCGAGTTGAAAGTTTAAAGTTCAAAGTACAAAGCTCGATCGCGCTGATTCTGTTGTTGGCCGCGAGCCGAGGCGCGGCACAGCAACCGCCCGTCGAGGCTTTTGCCGGGCGATACCTGGAATTGCTGGTCGAATCCGCGCCGGTCGAAGCCACGGTGCTCGGCATCCACACGCGCGACACCGAGTTCCCCGACTTTACGCCGCGGGGCCGGGCCCGCCTGCTCGATAAAACGCGCGCCCTCCAGCGCGAGCTGCGCCGCGCGGTGAATCCGGCGGCGCTTCCGCCCGCCGGGCAGGTGGATTTTCTTTTGCTCGAGAGCCGGCTGAAGGGCGACATCCACGAGCTCGAGCGCGTCCGGACCTGGCGGCGCAACCCGGTGATGTACGTGGCGATGCCGATGGAAGCGATCTTCATCATGCTCAGCCGCGACTACGCGCCCGCCGGCGAGCGCGCTGCCGCGGTGCTCGAGCGGATGCGGAAGGTCCCCGCGGTGCTCGCCGCCGGCCGCGCCAACCTGCGCAACCCGCCGCGCTTGTGGACGGAGATCGCCATCGAGCAGGGCGGTGAGGCCGAGTCCTTCTTCGCCGAGATGACGCCGGTGGTGGAGAACGCGCTGCCCGGCCGCGAGTCCGAGGTGCGGCGCGCTCACCACACGGCGCTCGCCGCCTACCGCGATTTCCTGGCGTTTCTCAACAACGACCTGCTGCCGCGCTCGCGTGGAAATTTTGCCACCGGCGCCGCGCTGTTCCATTTCTACCTGCGGAACAATTACTTCCTCGATCGCCATGCCGACGCGCTGCTGGCCATGGGCCGCCGCGTCTTCGAACAGACCGAAAAGGAGATGGAGCAGGTGGCCCGCCGCGTCAATCCCGCGAAAACGTGGCCGCAGGTCCTCGACGACCTGAAAAAGGACCACCCGGCTTCAGGCGAGGTGCTCCCGGTTTACCGCAGGGAAACCGAGCGCGCCCGCCGCTTCGTGCGGGAGAAGGAGCTGGTGACCTTCCCGCCGGGCGAGGAACTGCGCGTGATCGAGACGCCGATGTTCCAGCGCTCCACGGTGCCCTACGCGCAGTATTTCCAGCCGGCGCCGTTCGAGAAATCGCGCACCGGCTTTTTCAGCGTCACCACGGTGGACCCGCGGCAGAGCCCCGAGCAGCAGGAAGCGCAGTTGCGCGGCCACAACTATGCCGACATCGTGGACACCGTCACCCACGAGGCCTATCCCGGCCACCACCTGCAGCTCGCTATCGCCGCCGGCGCGGAATCCACCATGCGCAAGATCGTTTCCACTTCGATCTTTACCGAGGGCTGGGGGCTATACGCCGAAGAGCTGATGGCCGAGCAGGGTTACTACGATGACAGCGTGCGTCTGCTGCAGCTCCAATGGGTGCTGGTGCGCGCCGCGCGCATCATTCTTGACGTGAGCCTGCACACCCGCAGCATGAGCATGGACGAAGCCGTGGATTTCCTGGTGAAGCGCGTCCACCTCGAGCGCCAGGGCGCCACCGGCGAGGTGCGCCGCTACTCGCTCAATCCCACGCAGCCGCTCAGCTACCTCGTGGGCCGCGAGCTCATCCTGGAAATGCGCCAGGCGGAGCGCCGCAAGCTCGGCGCCGCCTTCAGCCTGAGGAATTTTCACGACCGGCTGCTCTCGTTCGGCTCCATTCCGCCCGACCTGATCCGCCGCGTGATGTAGGTGGAGCGCGGCGATTCGCTGACGTGCCGTTTACCTGGACGCGGGCAGGAAATTCTCGATCGCCCAGACCTCCGGCTTCGGAGCGCCGATCGTGAAGAGAGTCCATGGCGCCCAAACCTGACCGGGCCGATTCCCTTGTGTCGAGCGCCTCACGGCGGCCGGCGCCGGCTTCGGCGGCGGGCGGCACCCACATTCTTGTAGTAAGATGAATTCCTTCGACCCATGAAATACCTGATAACCGGCGCGCAGGGGTGCATCGGCGCGTGGATCGTCAAGGACCTGGTGGAACGCGGCACGCCCGTGGTGGCCTACGACGTGGACGCGGACAGGCGGCGGCTGGAATTGCTGCTGCCGCCCGCCGAGCTCGCGCGCGTGGGCTACATCGCGGGCGACGTGCGTGATGTCGAGCGCCTCGCCGCCGCGCTACGCGATGAAGCCGTGACGCACATCATCCACCTGGCCGGCTTGCAGGTCCCCACCTGCCGACGCGACCCGGCGCTCGGCGCGGCGGTCAACGTCATCGGCACCATCAACGTGTTCGAGGCCGCCAAGCGCCGCGGCGGGATCGAGGGCCTGGTCTACGCCAGCTCGGCCGCGGTGATGGGCCCCGAGGAAGCGTATGGCGCAGGACCGGTTCCCAACGACGCGTCGCTGCTGCCACGCACGCACTACGGCGTCTTCAAGCAGTGCAACGAAGGCAACGCGCGTGTTTATTTCCTAGAGGACTCGATCTCCAGCATCGGCCTGCGCCCTTACACCGTCTATGGGCCGGGCCGCGATGCCGGTATCACCGCCGACGTCACCAAGGCCATCAAGGCCGCGGTGGCCGGCCGGCCATTCAACATCCGCTTCGGCGGCCGCAACGACCTGCAGTTCGTCGAGGACACGGCGCGCGCTTTCATCCGCTCGGCCGAGGCGGGGCTGGCCGGCGCCCGCTCCTACAACCTCCAGGGCGCGGTGGTGCGCGTGGCGGCCGAGTTCATCCCTCTGCTCGAGGAGGTGTATCCGCCGGCGCGCGGGCGCATCACCTGCACCGATACGCAGTTGCCCATCGCCCCCGAACTCGATGACTCGGCCATCGCCGCCGAAGTCGGGGGACTGGCGAAAACACCGCTGCGCGACGGCATCGCGCGCACCGTGGCCGTCTTCGAGCGGCTGCGCGCCGAGGAGCGCCTGGACCTCGCCGACTTGTCGGTGTGATGTGGCATAATCATCAGGATCATTCATCCGGCAGGTCTGCCATCAATAACGACTGAGCGCTTCGGCGCCGAGGAGAAGAACATGCGTTTTGGGTTGCTCGTCCTGACATTGCTGATGGTTGCCTGGCTCGCCGTCGGGCAGGCCCCCTCACCCGCTCCCGCGGCCGGGACCCGTGTGGTCGTGGTCAATTCCGAGCGGGTGCTGGCGGAATCGAACGAGGGCAAGGCTGTGGTGAAAGAGATGGAGGCCAGGTTCGCGCCGAAGCAGAAGGAGCTGCAGGCGCGCGCGCTCGAGCTCGAGCGCCTGCAGGCCGAGTACCAGCAGAAGCAGGCCTCGTTTCCCGACGCCGAGCGCCAGCGCCGCGCGCTCGAAATCCAGCAGAAGCAGAAATCGGCCGAGCGCTTCCAGGAAGACCTGAACGCGGAAGTGACCGCCGCGCGCGAAGACTCGCTCGGACGGCTCGGCAAGCGGGTCAGCGACGTGGTGCAGAAATACGGCGCCGAGAAACAGTACACGCTGATTCTGGACGCCGGGGCTTCGGGCGCGCTCTACGTCGGAACCGGCGCCGACATCACCAGCGAAATCCTCGCGGCATACAACCAGGCGCACCCGGGGAAGTAGCGCAGGCCGCGCTGATACGGCGCTGATACGGCGCTGATACGCGAGCGCCTGGAAATCTCACTCCCGGTGCGAAATTCGGGCTAACGTTGGGGCCGGACGGGCAGTCCAAAGCGGCGACGGGGATGCCGCTCGCCGCCAGCTCCGGCGCCCTATGGGCGGCCGGGGCGGGTGACGCGGCAGGCACGGCGTCCCGGCCTCGCCGGGGCGCCGTCGCCTTTTTCATGGAACCCCACCAGCGCCTTTGTGCTCTAATCCAGGTGCTAATCGAGGTCTAATCCAGGTCTAATCCGGAGGAACGTGCTGACCCGGCTGCTCATTCTG
>JBKKAI010000697.1:0-3745 GCA_046714815.1 Terriglobia bacterium
CGGCTCCTTCACGCCGCTGCGCGCCACCACGCCGGGGGCGATGCGCTCGGTGGGATTGAAGTGGTCGGTGACGATCGGCCCGCGGTCGTCAATGGGGTGGCCCAGCGCATTCACCACCCGCCCGATCATGGCTTCGCCCACCGGCACCGACATGATGCGGCGGGTGCGCTTCACTTCGTCGCCTTCCTTGATCTCGGCGAAGTCGCCGAGCAGCACCGATCCCACCTGGTCTTCCTCCAGGTTCATGGCGATGCCGGCGACGTTGTGCGGGAACTCGAGCAGCTCCCCGGCCATCACGTTGTCCAGGCCGTGAATGCGGGCGATGCCGTCCCCCACTGAAATCACCGAGCCGACCTCGGCCACGCTGACCGAGGTCTGGTAGTTTTCGATCTGCTCGCGGATGATCTTGGAGATTTCGTCCGCTTTAATGTTTGCCATATTCCCTCATGACTCCGAGCTGAGGCGTTCGCGGATGCGGCGCAGGTTCTCGCGCACCGAGCCGTCGTAGACGGTGCTGCCGATGCGGGTGACCGCGCCGCCCACCAGCGACGGATCCACCGAATACCTGGCGCGCACCTGCTTGCCGGTGAGGCGCCGCAGCGACTGTTCCATCAGCCCGCGTCCGGCCTCATCGAGCTCGGTGGCGGTGGTCACGTCGGCCTGCGCGATTCCCAGGCGCTCATCCAGCATCGTTCCCAGAGCGCCGAGGACCTCGCCGAGCTGGTGGATGCGGCGGTTGTCCATAAGCACGAACAGAAAATTGAGGCTGATCCGCGACAGGCCCAGCGGCTGGCCCAGGCGTTCGATCAGCGCGCGTTTCTGGGTTGCCGCTACAGCCGGATTGGCCAGCACCGTGCGCAGCTCTTCGCTCGACTCCAGCGCGTCGAGGAACCCGCCGAGCTCCGCGCGCACTGCGTCGGGCGCCGCCGCGGCGCCCGGCTTGGTTACGATGTCGGCCAGGGCGCGGGCATAACGGGCGGCAACGGCCATCGTTAATTCTTCTCCTTGCCGCCGCTGCCGGCGCTTTCGCGCCGCCCGTGGCCGCCGATCTCGGCGGAGTACCCGCGCAGCAACTCGGCCTGCTTCTCCGGCGTCATGCGGCCGCGAATTCGCTGTTCGGCCAACTCCACGGCCAGGCCGGCCGCGTAACCCTTCAGCTCGTTGCGCGCCGCTTTGGTGAGCGCCCGAACTTCCTGCTCGCTTCCCGCGAATATTTTTTGCACCTCGGCGCGCACCGCCTGCCGCAGCCTGTCCGCCTCCGCCTGCCCCTCGCCGGCGGCTGCCGCCCGCATCGCGGCGATCTCGCTTTCCAGGCTCGCCAGCCGGCGGTTGATCTCTCGAACTTTTTGGGACGCTTCCTCGCTGGCCCGCCGCCCGCTCTCCAGCCCTTCGGTAATGGCTTTCCCGCGGGCCGCAAAGAAATCGGCCGCCGGCCGGCGCATCAGGTAGAGGAGCGCTCCGAAGAGCACCAGGAAATTCGCCCACCGGAAAATCTCCACGAGCAGCGGTGGAACGTGCCACTTGCCGAATAGCACGAACGGCTTTTCCGCATGCCCACCGGCGCTGGCCGGCCCGGGCGGATGTGCGGGCGCAGCGTGAGCGGGCCCCGCGGGAACGGGCGCCGCGTGCTCGCCGGCGGGCGCGGGCGCCGGCGGCGCGTGCTGCTGCGCCACACACACGGCGGCGGACAGCATCGCGAACAGAAGAAGGAAGTGCAGCCGCTTCAGGGTCACGGAGTTGTCCCCGGCCTGGTTTTCAACACGGTTGCGGCAATGGAATCGGCCAAACCACTCGTCTCCTGCTCCAGCCGGCCCTTGGCGGATTCGACCTCGCCGCGCAGCTCTTCCCGCGCGGCGCTCAGCCGTTGCTCGGCTTCGGCGCGGGCGCGCCGCACCTGCGCCGCGTTCTCCTCCAGCAGTTGCTCCCGCTCGTGCTCGTGGATACGGTAGATATCCCCGCGCGCTTCCCGCAACGCCTGCTCGAATTCGGCGGACCTGGCATCGGCTGTGGCCAGCGCCTCCCGGGCCGCCTTCATCGCGCCTTCGGTGGCTTCATAGCGGTCCCGCATGATCTTCGCCAGCGGGTTGAAAAACACCTTCTTCAGAAAGATGTACAGACACAGCACAAGAATAAAGGTGGGCACCGCTCGCAGTAACATCCCACCCAGGGCGCTGACTACCTGTTCCATCCCTCTCCTTGAACCTCAGAGTGATTCCGGCAGGAACTGCCGATCCCCACGCTGCTGGCGATGGCCGAGCCGAAGCTGCTGAAACCGGGAACGTTAACACACCGCGCCGGAAATGGTCAACGCCCGGTTTCGGCCCGGCTGCGTTCGGGCGGCGAGCCTCCGCAGGACCGGTCCCGAGGCCGCCCGGCAGCGCGCACGTGGTATTTTTTGTGGGCTTTGTTTTCCCTGCGAACCTCGCGAGCGGAAGCGGCGGCGGCATTGTTCCTGGCCGCCGTCCTGGGCCTCGCCGCGCTGCTGGCCTGGCGCCGTTTCCAGAGCGGCGCGCCGGCGCTCGGCGACTTCGTCGCGTTTTACACCGGCGCGGCGATGTCCGCCGCCGGCGCGCCGGACCCGTATTCTCTCGCCGAACAGAAGCGTCTGCAGCAGGAACTGGCGGGCGGCCGAAGGTTCATGCCCTACGTGCGGCCGCCGCTCGAGGCCGCGATATTGCGCCCGCTGGCCTGGCTGAAGCTCGAAAAGGCCGCGCTGTTGTGGCTGGCGTTCAACGCGCTGGCGGCGCTGGCGCTGGGCCTGTGGTGCGCGCGGCGCATGGGCGAGCCGCTGCTGATGGCGCTGCTCGCCGTCTTTGTGCCGCTGCTGGTGGCCATCAATGTCGGGCAGGACACGCCGATGCTGGCTTTGCTGTTGGCGGCGTGGCTGTGCCTGCTGGAGAAAGACAAACCAACCGCCTCCGGCCTGCTGCTGGCGCTCCTATGGGTGAAGCCGCAGTGGCTACCGCCGTTCGTGCTGCTGCTGGCGGCCCGGCGGCAGGGACGGGCGCTGGCCGCTTTCGCCGCGGCCAGCCTGGCTATCTGGATCGCCTTCCCGCCGATTAGCTGGGTTCAGTTCATCTGGAGCGCGCGGGCGCTGCCCGAAGTGGCTCCCTGCGTCGAGTGCATGCCGAACCTGCGCGCGCTGCTGCCCGGGACGCTGATTCAGGGCGCCTCATCGTTGGCGATCTGGGGGACCACTTTCATTCGCGCGCGGCGAGATCCACTACCCAACTCGTTCGCGGTGGCCTGCGCCGCGGCCGTGCTGGCCGGCTACCACGGCCACGTCTATGACTGCCTGCTGGTCGTACCCGCCCTGGCTGCTGCCGCAACCCCGGCGGGTAACCCGCCGGGGTGCGCGCCTCTATCGGTCAGCCGCGCCGGCGGGCCGGGTCCGGGGCGTGACCGCGTCCGGCAGTTTGTCCTGGGGCTGGCGCTTTCCCCCCTGCCTTACATTTCGCCCTACTTGAGCGCCTGGCTGCTTCGAGCGCCGGCGCTGGCAATGCTGGCGGTCTTCGTGGCGCTGGCGACGGCAACCCGCAGCGTGGCTACGCCGCCACCTCGGCTGCAATCTCCTCGCCGCGGAGGCGCGCGGATTCCGATGCGCGCTCCAGCGAAACCAGGTAGAACTTCAGTGCCGCCAGAATCAAAACCGTGAAAGCGGCGGGCGGCAGCCGGTCCAGGTGATACCGGCCGGCGACGAAAAAAACCAGCCACATCGAGCCGATGATCGCAAACTGCGTCAAGA
>JBKKAI010000698.1:0-4573 GCA_046714815.1 Terriglobia bacterium
CCCGGCGCACAACGTCATGTTGCCGTTGGTCGTCGTCATGGCCCCGGTCGCAAACAGATTTATATCGTTACCGGCGCTCAATAAAACGCTTCCATTGGTCGTCGTGATCGCCGCTCTCACGTTGATATCGCGTCCACAACACACCACCAGGTTTCCATTGGTGGCAACAATTGACTGGTTGATGTTCACGTCCCGAAGGGCGTTCAATGTCAGCGTCGTCGTGCTGGGGGCCGCGGTCCACAAGGGGCCCGCTCCGCCGATCGACTCGTTGACGTTGATATCGCCGTTGCCGGCTCCGGCTATTGCCCTGTTAAAACTGGTTAATGGGGGGGTGGATCCGGCGTTCAAAGTATCGGGTGGGGGCACCACCGTACTGATGATGACGCTGTTGGTGACCAGCAGGGCGGCGAGTGTCGTGCCGCGGATGTCGTCTCCGGCGCCGGCACCAATGTTGAAGTCCAGCGGGTCGATCAGGAAGGTGCCCGTCACTCCCATGGGAGCGGCGGTGGTGATTCGGACGTCGTTCGCGATCTTCACATGCGCCGCGGAGGTTTCGATGAAGCCGCCGTTGCCGCCGTTGGGGGCGGAAGCGTCGAGCGTGCCGCCCACGTTCACCGTGCCGCTTTGCATGTCGCCCATCAGCCGGATGGTGCCGTTGTGATTCTCGATGGTCTGCGCCTGGATCACGCCGGTGTTGTTCACCGCGCTCTGCAGGAGGTTCCCCGCCGATAGCGCGGTCAGCAGCACTTGTCCGCCGTCGGCCCGGATGAGGCCGCCGTTCTGTACCAGCGCGTTCACCGCGCCCTCGTTCACCATGACGTTGAGCAGGCCGTCCCCGGCCACATCGAGGGTGAAGGCATTGCCCGCGGCGAGCGCCACGGTGCCGAGCCTGGCCGAGATCACGCCTTCATTGCTGACGCTCGCGCCCAGCAGCGCCACATAGCCGCCGTCGGCAGTGATCGATCCCTGGTTCACGATCGTGCCGCCACCGCTGCCGGCAAACTTGTAAATGCCGGCCATGAAGTCGCTGTCGGTAATGCCGCGGGTGGACGCCACCAGCCCGCCCACGTTCACTTGCGCCCCCTGGCCGAACAGGATGCCGTTCGGGTTCACCAGGAACACTTTGCCGTTGGCCGACAGGCTGCCCAGGATGCTCGAAGGATCCGCGCCCAGCACCCGGTTGAGCGCAGCCGAGCTGCTGTTGGGCTGCACGAACCGCACTGCTTCTCCGGCTCCGATGTTGAATCCCTGCCAGTTGATCGCCACATTCTGGCTCGACTGGTTGATCGTCGTCGTGCCGGCGCCGCCGGCGATCGTCGCGCTGCCCGCCGACACCGCGCCGCCCGTTGGCAGGGCGTAACTATTCGAGCCGAACGCCAGCATCAGGGAAAGCGCCAGCCCTTTCAGGGCGAAGCGCGAATTTCCCGCCACCACGGTTGCGCCAGGCGAGGATTTCCTGCTGCCGCTGCTGCTGATTTCGGAGGCGGCAACAAAGGTGCCGGTCTTGTCGTTCCAGATCGAGCGATAAATGCGGTTCATGGTGTCTTTCCGCTAGTTTTCGAAGGTTGGGCCCGGCCGGAGATATCCGGCCGTGAGGCCACCCATCGCAAACCATTTTTACCCCTGGCCCCAGGGGCGCTCTGTGCGGTAACAAACATAAGGCGAACCCTTTTGCACGGCCAGCGCCGGCTTCCAGCGGAATCTTGATATCTGCCACGGAAAACTTCCATCGCCGCGTCCCACGGCGATCAGGCGCAGCAGCGCGGGCGCGCTGCCGCTGGTGCTTCAGCGGGAGGAGAACTTCAGTCGAGCTTGGTTGCGGATGCCGCTGTCAAAAGTATTTCACCAGCTGGATCCAGAACTGGCTGTCCGGATCACCCGGGACCGAGGTCGCAACCGCATTGCCCAGCTTGTGGGCCCAGTACGCGCTCACCAGGAAATTGTTGTAGTCCGCCCAGGTGAGCCCAACCCCCGCTCCGCTCAGCCTTCGGTGGTTCTCTCCGGTGGTCCAGGGATTTTTGTGGAGGGTCCCCGAGCCGGAATCCGCAAAGCCAATCAAATGAAACTGCCCCGGCAAACCCTCCGAAAACTTCGGCAGCAGCAGTCGCGCCTCCAGTTTCACTATGTAGCCCTCGTCCGAATAGCCTTCGCCGACCGGATAGGCCCGCACTGCGTAGGGGCCGCCCAACCCCATCTTCTCCGAGATGTCCAGGTTCTTCGAGGCGAACTGCCCGTAGATTGTGCCGTAGAGCGAGAACCTTTCGGTGACGCGCTGCAGCCGCGCGGCATTGAACTCCAGCTTCCCGTATTTCCCGTTGGTTCGCGCAGTCGCCGCATCGTCGGCCAGCGCCGTGGGGGTTTCGATTTCGAGGTCGCCGGAAGTCACATTGAGCGAATAACTGCTCAATCCGCCGCCGCCGAAATTGTCGCGGAAGTTGCCGTGAAGGCCCACCGTCAAGACCTGGGCCTTCTTGTCGGTGACCAACGAGGTCAGGTCGATCTTGTCCTGGAAGGTCTTGTGATCGAAGGCTGCTACGGCGTACAGGTTGGCGTTGCGCGAGCGGATCAGCGGATAGCTGCCGTAGACGCTCGCGATCTCGACGGTGCCGTGGGCGCGCAGGCTCTCAAACTCCTCGCCCAGCTCGTATTCCAGGGCGGTGTAGGCGACTCCCACCGTCGCCTTGCCGAACTGTGTCTGGTAGGACGCACGGCCATATTTCAGCCCGGAACCCGATGTCAGCACCCGGAGGCTCGCTACGTCCCCGTTCCCGGTGGGATTGTTGAGGTTCACCGTCGCCCCTACGCGATACCGGCCGGTGTAGCGGCTGCCAGCATTGTCGGCTTCGACGCTCCCCGACACGCGCTTCCCCGGGGTCAATTCGACGACCAGGTCGGACGTACCCACCGCGGCGCCAGGACCCAGGGTGGATCTCACGTTCACGCCGGGAATGTCGGAGAGCAGCAGGAGGCGGCTTTCCAGCGGGGCGATGGCGATCGTGTCCCCGGCTTTCACGCCGTCGAGCAATCCGTTCGCCAGTGAATCCGAAAGGTTTGTCTGGTTGCGCAGTGAGACGCTGCCGTAGCGGCCCTCGAGCACGACGATCGTCACGGCCCCGCCCTCGATGTTCTGCGCGGGCAGGTAGGCTTGCGCCACGAAATACCCATTCCTGCGGTAATGGTCCGCAATCTTCAACGCCATGCCGCGCAGATCGGAGAGCGTCAACTCGCTACCCGGGCTGAACCCCGTGATCGCGACCAGTTCGGCTTCGGAATACAGCGTCTGCCCGGTCACGCGCAGCGACCTGACCAGAATCCTGGCTTGTTCCGAACCCGGGACGGCCGGCGTAGTGCCTGGCTCGATGCGGATATCCGGAATGGCTCTTTGAGGTACCGGCGCAGGCGGAATCTGCTGGATCTGACCGCCCAGTGGCGGAGTCTGAGCGAAGGCGCTTTGGCTCAATGCCAACAGGGCAGCGGTGAATAACTTTATATTCGACATAGCCCGTTCTTTCGTTACTTGTTACTTATTGGGGAGGGGGCCCTCCCTGTCCGACAGTTTGCCTGTGTGCTCGGAATCATTATGTGCGAAATCGTACATAGCCGGGACGATTTGTGCAATCGCATGCACACAGCGGTCCGCGACCATTGACGCAAGCCAGCAGCAGCACGGCATGCTTGCGGCCCTGTGGAAAAATTATTTTACAAAACAAATAGTTATCTTCCGCTATGGAAAATGCCGGGTATCACCGCGTACAGGATAAAAAGCCAGGGCCGCGCGCTGCTCATGCGGGATCTGCGCTCGGCGTCGGCGGCCTGCCGGTTCCTGACCGAGAGGGACTCGATCAGCCCGTCCACGCCGCCATCGCGAATGATCCGGCCAAAAGCCGGCTGATAGGTGGAATTCAGGCTGATGCCGGCGATCTTGATGTCGTAGACCTTCCACCCTGCTGCCGTCATTTCCATGTCGTAGTCGATGGTCGTCCGTTCGGCTCCCGGCTGCTTCACGATCGACCGGACCGTGACCTCGGTTGCACCGGGCGCCGCGCGCAGCGGCTTGTACTCGATCACCTGATTGCGATGGCTCGACAACACGGTGGAATAGGTGCGCACCAGCAACGCCTTGTACTCCGCGGTGAGCGCCTGCTTTTGCCCGGGTGTGGCGAGGCGCCAGTTGCGCGCCACGGCGATCTGCGTCATGCGAGCGAATTCGAAGTGCGGCAGGATCCTGGTTTCGACGAGATCGGCGACCTTCAGCGGGTTACCCGCCTGGATGTCCTTGTCCTGCCCGAGGATGGCGGTCACCTCCAAAGTGACCGCCTTCAGCAGAACATCCGGCGCGACCGCAGCCGTCACCGGAAGGTTCGCCGGGACCGGTTGCGTCGCGTGCGCCGGAATTGCCCACCCGGCAAGTGCGGCGAACGCGGCGAGACCCGTGACCAGTACTCTGCGCATCGAAGACGACCTCGTTCAGCATCGCGGTGCGGCCGCAAGGCGGCGCCCCCGCCAACCGTTGTCAATCGCTGCATTGATTATTGCCATCCCTGCGCAACGCTCCGTGCGTTGGCGCACATAA
>JBKKAI010000699.1:0-4634 GCA_046714815.1 Terriglobia bacterium
ACCTGGGAGTGAACCTGGCCGGAGTCGAGATCATCCTCAACATGCGCGACAAGATGCTGGAAATGCAGCGGCAGACGCAGGATTTCATCGAGTTCGTCCGCACCGAATGGCTGAGCCGCAGCTCGGAAAACGCCAAAAACATAAAGAACGCGCTGGTGCGCGTCGGCCCGCTCCGCGCCGCTTCCGGCAGAAAGACGCCGTAGCACGGGCATTCCCGCCGGTCCATCGGTGATACCATAACCGGCCATGCCCGCCCGCCTTCTTATTTCCGCGGCCGCCTGCCTGCTGATGGGCCTGGGCGGCGCCACAGCAGCCGAGCCCTTGCGCATCGGCGAAAAGGTGGACAACGTCGTGCTGCGTGATCTGAAGGACCAGGCGGTCCGGCTCCACGACCTGGGGCGCGGCGCGCGCGTCACCGTGGTGATGTTCATCTCCACCGAGTGTCCCGTGTCGAATGACTACAACGAGCGGATGGCGGCCTTGGACCGCGATTACTCGCCGCGCGGCGTTCGCTTCGTCGCCGTCAATTCCAACCGCCAGGAGACGCCCGCCCAGATCGCCGACCATGCCGCGCGCAACGGCTTCGGCTTTGCCGTTTACAAGGACGCCGGAAATGACGTCGCCGACCGGCTCGATGCTTCGGTGACACCGGAAATGTACGTTTTTGACGGCGCATGGACGCTGCGCTATCACGGGCGGGTGGATGACAGCAGCGCGGCCGCGCGCGTCTCGGCACACGATCTGCGCGGCGCGCTCGATGCGCTGCTGGCGGGCCGGGAGGCGCCGGTACGCGAAACCCGCGCCTTCGGCTGCTCTATAAAACGGGTCCGGAAGCGCTGATGCCTGCGTTCCTGCCCCAGCCGGTTTCGGCCGAGCCGCCACGGGCGCCGACGCCGGAGTCCGATCTGAAGTCCGTTGAAACGGCGCCCCGCGCCGCTTCACGCGCCGGGAGGTAGGGACGGTTTGTCTGCGAATATTCTGGTTGTGGATGACGACGAGCTGGTTCTGAAGCTGCTGAAGAAGGCGCTCGAAAGCGCGGGCTACAAGCCCTTCACCACCGCAGACCCCTTCCAGGCCGTCGAGTGGCTGGACGAAACGCCGTTTGACGCCGTGGTGCTGGACATCAAGATGCCGCGCATGAACGGCCTGAAGCTGCTCGAGCGCATCAAGGCCAACGACGAGGCCACTGAGGTGATCATCCTGACCGGCACCGAAGAGGAGCGTTTCGAGACGGCGCTTTCGGCGCTGCGCTTGGGCGCCCACGACTTCCTGATGAAGCCCATGCGCAATATCCAGGACCTGCTCTCGTCGCTGGAGCGGGCGGTGGAGAAGCGCCGGATGACGCTGAGCCTGAAGAGCCTGGCGCGCGGCCTTGAGCAGATGTCCACCACCGACACGCTCACCGGGCTGAGCAACCGGCGCAGCTTCTTCGACTGGCTGTCGCAGGAGTCGCTGCGCACCAAGCGCTACATGCGGCCCATCGGCTGCCTGCTGATCGCCATTGACCGCTTCGAAGACACGCGGCGCGAACGCGGCCCGCAATGCGCCGACTACGTGGCAGGCGAAGTGGCGCGGCTGCTGGCGCGCACCTGCCGCGGCACCGACAAGCTGGGCCGTTACGGCGGCAACGAGTTCATCATGGCGCTGCCGGAAACCGAAAAAAGCACGGCGCTGGCCGCCGCCGAAAAGATGCGCCGCGCGGTGGAAGCGCACCCGTTCACCTTCGGCGGAAAAAAATTCAGCGTCACCGCCAGCATCGGCGTCTCCCACAAGAAAACTTTCACGTCGGTGGGAGCGCTCACCGGCATGGCCGTCCGGGCCCTGGAAAACGCCCAGCAGGCCGGCGGCAATAGCATCCGCCTCCTCCTCGACGACTCGGAAGCCAGGAAGTAACCGGCAAGATTCTAAAGTTAGCCTGGGTCCACTGAAATTTTTTCATTGACGATTTTACCATTGACGATTTAACCGCCCCCGGGCGTTTGGGTGTACCAGCCGTTGCCCCAGGCGGTATGCTTGCCGATGTGCAGGCGCTCACCGAGCGAAAGCAGCGGCCCAAATTCGGCCATCGCCTCGGCACCGGGCGCGGCGAAAACGCACTCGCCTATGAAGCCGCCGATGTCGTGGCGGCGGCCGGTGCGCGACGAGTGGCGCTCGCGCGTGTCCCACACCAGTTCGCGGCGCAGGCAGCGCACTTCGTGCGCGCGCTCGGCCAGGCCCTTGAAGTCCAGGTCGAGCGGGCCTCCACAGTAGAACGTGGCCAGCACATTCAGGCGGTCGCGCAGGCGCCGGATGATGTGGTGAAACTCCGGCTCGCGCACGGTCTTCTGCTCGAAGACGAGATGTGTCGGAGTCAGAAAGCGCAGCGCAATTTGTGCGAAGGGCGCAAGCGGCGCGGGCGGGGCGGCGGCCGGATTCGGCCGGCGCATGACGCGGGAATCGCCGTCGAAGATCAAAAGGGGCGGGTCGGGGCCGAGCTGCTCGACGCGCTCGAGGCGGCAGCGGGCGCGGTTCAGGCCGAAGCCTTCCTCGGCCAGGCGCTCGAAGGCCAAAACGAAATAGGGCAGAAACTCGATCGCGCGCCCCACCAGCACCAGGCCGAATTCGAGCGTCTCGCCGGCGCCGTAGCGGGTTTTTTCTTCGAGCGGCGGGCGGAAGACGAATGGGCGCGGGATCGCTTCGTAATTCGAGAGCGCCGTTGCGCCCTCCGGCGCGGCCGGCTCGAACACCTGCGCGTAAGGGCAGGCGGCGCGCTGCTCGCACGTTGTCGCGCCGGGGCACTGCGGCTGGCAGCAGAGGCGGCGCAGCATCGTGCCGAACGCGCCGCGCAGCACGTTGCCCTTGTTCCGCGCCGGAAGAAACAGCGGCTCGCGCAGCGTAATGTGAAAACGAAATTCGGCGAAGCGAACCACGGAATCCATCGTGAAGCGCGTGTGCCGCACGGTGCAACAAACAAACTACTCAGAGCGCGCCTGGATCAAAGATTCGGCCCAGCGCAGAACCCGCGCGGCCGCCGCCTCACTGGAGTCCCGCATTTCAGGCGGCTTGGTCCATTGGAAGGCCCATCATAGCAGAGCAGGGCAGGGCAGAGCAGAGCGGAGCCGAGGCTACTCGTAGCGGAGGGCCTCGATGGGGTCGAGGCGGGCGGCCTTGCGGGCGGGATAAAAGCCGAAGAAGACGCCGACGGCGATGGAAAAGGCCACGGCCACCAGGATGGCCACCGGCGAGATGAACGTCGGCCAGCGCAGCACGCGGGAGATGACGCTCGATGCCGAGACGCCGAACAGCACGCCGATCACGCCGCCCAGCAGGCTGAGCACTACGGCCTCGATCAGGAACTGGCGCTGTACGTCGCTGTTGGTGGCGCCGATGGCCATGCGGATGCCAATCTCGCGCGTGCGCTCGGTGACCGAGACCAGCATGATGTTCATGATGCCGATGCCGCCGACGAGCAGCGACACCGAGGCGATCGAGCTGAGCAGCAGCGTCATGACGCGGCCGGCGGCATCGGCCACGTCGGCCACGTCGGTCCAGTTGCGCACCGAAAAGTCGTTCTCCTCGTCGGCGCGCAGGTGGTGGCGCTCGCGCAGCAGCCCCTCGATCTGCTGCTGCGCCACCGTGGTGTCTTCCTTGCTCACCGCCTGAACGGAAATAAAGTTCAGCCAGGTGATGCCCAGCAGTTTTTTCTGCGCGGTGGTGAAGGGGATGTAGATGCGGTCGTCCTGGTCGTCGCCCCCGCCGGACTGGCCGCGGCTTTGGGCGACGCCGATGATCCGGAACGGGACGTTGCGGAGGCGGATGGTCCGCCCGACGGGGTCCTCGCCGGGACCGAACAGATTGTCCACGACGGTGGTGCCGAGGACGGCGGTATTGGCGGCGGTTTCGACATCCTCGTCGGTGAAGGCGATGCCGCTCTTCATCGGCCACATGCGGATATCGAAATACTCGCGGGTGGTGCCGGTGACGCGGCCGCTCCAGTTCTGGTTCTGGTGGACGACCTGGGCGTTGCCGAAGACGCCGGGCGCGGTGGCCTTCACCGCCGGACATTCCTTGAGGATGGCGTCGCGGTCCTCGAGCGTGAGGCTCTTGACGGTGGACGATCCCATGCGGAAGCCGCCCACCGAGGCGCTGCCGGCATAGACGAACAGCGCGTTGGTGCCCATGGCGGCGATCTGCTGCTGCACCTGGTTCTGCGCGCCCTGTCCCACGCTGACCATGGCGATCACCGCGGCCACGCCGATGATGATGCCCAGCATGGTGAGGATGCTGCGCAGCTTGTTGCGCGCCAGCGCGCGGAAAGCGATGCGGAGAATGGCGAGGAAATCCATGCGGCTACTCGAACCGTAACGCTTCGATGGGGTCCAATCCGGCGGCCTTGCGGGCCGGATAATACCCGAAGAACACGCCGACGCCGGCGGAAAACACCACCGCCACGCCGATGGCCAGCGGAGACACCAGCGTGGGCCAGCGCAGCAGGCGCGAGATCAGCGTCGAAGCCGACAGGCCGAAGAGAATGCCGATCATCCCGCCGAGCAGGCTGAGCACCACGGCCTCAATCAGGAACTGCCACTGGACGTCGCTGCCGGTGGCGCCGATGGCCATGCGGATGCCGATCTCGCGGGTGCGCTCGGTGACCG